>NZ_JBQOUY010000028.1:0-30097 GCF_052216985.1 Acidaminococcus nyctereutis | reverse complement strand
AATTGAAAATCCGGTGGCGATAGCTAAGGGGATCCACCTGTTCCCATGCCGAACACAGCAGTTAAGCCCTTATACGCCGAAAGTACTCGACTGGAAACGGTCCGGGAGGATAGGGAGCTGCCGGTTAGGAAATTCCGCATCTGATGGATGCGGAATTTTTCTTTATGGGAAATCCGCATTTCTATATTGCCAAAGTTCTATGAAATGCGTTAAAATATTCTAAAAAATCTTATTTTATGGAGCGTGCTATGTATAACTTCAAGAATTTACTGGTAACGATAAAAGAAGACGGGATCACTCACATCAGCATCAACCGGCCAAAGGTCCTGAATGCGTTGGATACCCTGACACTGCAGGAATTGAAGAGCTGCATCGACCAGCTCAGGACGGATGCCAGGGTCAAGGCGGTGATCCTCCAGGGAGCAGGGGAAAAGGCCTTTGTGGCTGGTTCGGACCTGACCGCCATGAGCCAGATGACGGCCCATGAGGCCATGGCTTTCTCCCGCTTCGGCCATGAAGTCTTCAATGCCATCGAGAATCTACCCATGGTGGTGGTCGGTGCAGTCAATGGCTATTGCCTGGGTGGCGGCTTGGGTCTAGCCCTGGCATGTGATTTCCGCTACGCTTCCTCTACGGCCAAATTCGGACAGCCAGAAGTGAACTATGGAATCATCCCCGGGTTCGGCGGTTCCCAGACCCTGACACGCCTCATCGGCAAAGGCCGTGCCAAGGAGATGATCTACACGGGAGATCTGGTCGATGCCCAGGAAGCGTACCGGATCGGATTGGTCAACCGGGTCCTGCCTCCAGAACTGCTGCTGGAGACCTGTGAGAAAGTCTGCCGGAAAATCATGGAAAAGGGGCCCATTGGTATCGGATCTGCCAAAGATGCCATCAACCACGGTATGTCCATGGATCTGGCTTCGGCTCTCAGCTATGAAGCCCAAGTCTTCGGCAATTGCTTTGCCACTTTGGATCAGGCAGAAGGGATGAAGGCTTTCCTGGAAAAACGGAAGCCAGTATTCTTGGGAAAATAGGGAGCCAGCCTGCCTGCTGGGAAAAAGTTCCTGAAAAACTGGACAATCTGTCCATCAGGCTGTATAATAGAGATAAAAGAGCAACCCTCCGATGTGCGAGTCGAATTCCATATGTTTTGAGCCAACACTCTCTATAAGGGAGCCCGTGAACTCCGGCCGTTGATGATATGCCCTTTCGAGGGGACATCAGATATGACAGGGAGGGCACCCACCTGCTTAGGCAGGTTCAAAACTCGGAATTGGTACGGCATTGTAGGGCTCTTTCTTTTTTTATACCAAAATATCCCAAAGGAGCCTGTTGAAGCTGATGCTCACCCAGATTTTCCTGGTGGTCCTGCTGGATCGGATCACCAAATCATTCATTACCCATACCATGACTGTCGGCATGAGTATCCCGGTGATCCCCGGGATACTCAGCTGTACCTATGTGCTGAATCCGGGGGCTGCCTTTGGCCTTTTGGAATACAAAAGAGCTTTCTTCGTAGCAATCACCCTGGCTGCGGCAGGGGCTATTTTCCTGTTCCGGGACCATATCCACCGAGAAGGGCCTAGAGCCCGGCTGGGGACAGGAATGTTCCTGGGGGGGGCTCTGGGGAACCTGATCGATCGGATCGCTACTGGGTATGTGATCGATTTTGTGGATTTTCATTTCTGGCCCGTGTTCAACGTGGCAGATATCTTTATTTGTCTGGGAGTGGGATTGATCGTATGGAGTATGCTGGAGGACGAAAACAAGAAGGACAACAGGCTGGAGACGCCGGACGGATCCCGGAAGGAGCAGTCCTAAAGGTGACCGAGCCGGCCACCCCAGAAGAAAAGGGAATGCGGGTGGATGTGTTCCTGGCTGCACGGCTGGGAAACACCCGATCCAATGTCCAGCATGACCTCCAGGAAGGACTCATCTGCCGGGAGGGGAAGCCGGTGAAGGCCAATACCAAGGTGAAGACCGGAGATGTGTTCCAGGTAACGGTGCTGCCCCCGGTGGAGCTGGAAGCGAAGCCAGAAAATATCCCCCTGGATATCCTCTATGAAGATGAAGATGTGATCGTGGTGAACAAGCCTCGGGGCATGGTGGTGCATCCTGCCGCTGGGAATCCGGATGGGACCCTGGTAAATGCCCTGCTGTACCACTGTAAGGACCTTTCCGGCATCAACGGGGTCATCCGTCCCGGCATCGTCCACCGGCTGGATAAAGACACCAGCGGGGTGATGATCTGTGCGAAGAATGATCAGGCCCATCTTTTCCTGGCGGAACAGATCCAGAAAAAGGAAGCCAAACGGACCTATCTGGCCATTGTCCGGGGCAATATCAAAGAAGACCATGGCCATATCGAAACCCAGCTGGACCGGGACCCCAGGGACCGGAAAAAGATGGCTGTGGTTCCCAGCGGAGGCCGCTGGGCGGCGACAGATTATGAGGTATTGGAGCGTTACGGAAAGTTTACGGTGGTGCGCTGCCGGCTCCTGACGGGACGGACCCACCAGATCCGGGTACATATGACCTACATCGGCCACCCGCTGGTAGGGGACCCGAAATATGCGCCCCAGAAGACCTGTTTTTCCATCAGCGGGCAGGCGCTCCATTCGGAACAGCTTACCTTCTGCCATCCCCGCACTGGGGAATGGATGACCTTTACGGCTCCGGTGCCGGAAGATATGCAAACCATCCTGACCCGTCTGCGCCACGGGCAGTTCCATTAACAAGGAGGCAATCGTTATGACTACTTCGGTGAAGAAAAAAACCATTATGGATGCGGATGCCATGCGTCGGGCTCTGGTCCGGATCTCCCACGAGATCGTGGAACGGAACAAGGGCGTGGATCATGTGGTACTGGTGGGGATCCGTACCCGGGGCGTGCCTCTGGCGGACCGGCTGGGCCGGGAAATCCAGCAGATCGAAGGGGTGGAACTGCCCGTAGGCTCTCTGGACATCACCCTCTACCGGGACGATCTCTCCACCCTGGGGTACAATCCAGTGATCAGCGAAACGGATATCGATTTCGATCTGAATGGGAAGACGGTGATCCTGGTAGACGATGTACTGTTCACCGGACGGACCATCCGCAGTGCCCTGGATGCCCTGATCGATATGGGGCGGCCCAAAGCCATCCAGCTGGCTGTGATGGTGGACCGGGGCCACAAGGAACTGCCCATCCGGGCCGATTATGTAGGGAAGAATGTCCCTACTAGCAACAGTGAGACTGTGGATGTGGCCCTGGCAGAGATCGATGGGAACGATGAAGTGTCTCTGTCGGACATCCGGGCTTAGAAGGGAATGCCGTGCGTTTAAAAAGCTTTTCAGCCCATGGGTTTAAATCCTTTGCAGATAAAGTGAATATCGAATTCGAACCGGGCATCACGGCCATCGTAGGGCCCAACGGCAGCGGCAAGAGCAATATTTCCGATGCCATCCGCTGGGTCCTGGGGGAACAGAGCGTGAAATACCTCCGGGGTACGAAGATGGAGGATGTGATCTTCGCTGGCAGCAGCGGCCGCCGGCCCATGGGGATGGCGGAAGTGGACCTGGTGTTTGACAATACGGACCACTGCCTGCCAGTGGATTTCGAGGAAGTGAGCCTCCAGCGCCGGGTCTATCGGAGCGGGGACAGCGAATATTCCATCAACCAGAAAAACTGCCGGCTGAAAGATGTAGTGGCCCTTTTGGCGGATACCGGATTGGGCCGGGGGTCTTTGTCCATCATCGGCCAGAACAAGATCGATGAGATCCTCAACAGCCGTCCGGAGGACCGGCGGGCCATTTTCGAAGAGGCGGCGGGAATCGCCAAGTACCGTCTCCGGAAAAAGGAAGCCCTGCGGAAGCTGGACGATACGGCCGCCAATCTGCTCCGGATCCATGATATCCAGAGCGAAATCGAGAAACAGCTGATCCCCTTAGAGGCAGCGGCGGAAAAAGCCCGGCAGTATAAAGAAATCAGTGCCCGGCTGCGGAAGGTGAAGGTGACCCGGATCCTGGGACAGCTGGCTTCCTTGGAAAAAGAGCAGGAACAGCTGACGGAAAAACTCCAGGACCTGGAAAAACAGCTCCAGGAACTGGCCGCCTTGTCCGCGGCCCTAGGTACCCAAGAAAAAGAGCTGGAACAGCAGCTCCAGGACCTGGAAGCGGCGTACAATGCCTACCAGGAGAAAACCCTGGCCCAGGAAAAAGAAACTGCCGGGTACCGGAGCCAGCAGGCCGTTTTAGGGGAACGGATCCAGCAGAGCCAGAACCGGATCGCTCAGCTGGCCAAAAGCCGGTCCGGTCTGGAAGAGGAATTGGCTCGGAGCCAGGAGAACCTGGAACTGGTAACGGAAGAGTACGACAAACTGGAAGAAGCCCAGTACCGGGCCCAGAAACTGCTGGCAAGGGCGTCAGCAGAAAAAGAGACCTTGACCGGGGCGGTCCAGGCATCAGAAGAAAAACTGAAAGCTTACCAGGAACAGGCTTTTGACAGCATGCGGACCCTGGTGATGACCCGGAACCAGCTGGCCAGCGTCCGTCAGGAACAGGAACGGCTCCATCGGCAGCAGGAACAGCTGAAGGAAAAGGTCCAGGAAGGAGAAGAAAGCCTCCAGGCCGTGACGGAACAGCTACAGGAAGAAAAGTCCCGGCTGGAAAACCTGGAAAACAGGAAACAGCAGTTGGAAGCAGAAGCTCAGCAGCGGAACCGGGAACTGGAAGAAAGCGTCCACCGGTACCGGGAAGAAAACCAGCAGCTGGAACAGTCCCAGCGGACCCTGAATCAGAAAAAGGCTCGGCTCCAGGTACTTTCTGCCATGGAACGGGAACATGAAGGGTTCAGCAAAGGGGTCCGGACGGTCTTGGGTGCCCAGGAACCTTTCCGGGAGCGGATCTGCGGTGTAGCAGCGGAACTGTTCACTGTGGAAGGGACCTATGTGACCGCTTTGGAAACGGCTTTGGGGGGCGCTCTCCAGGACATCATCACGCGGGATGCCCAGGCTGCCAAGGAAGCCATTGCCTATCTTAAAAAGAAACAAGGAGGGCGGGCTACCTTCCTACCCTTGGATACCCTGCGGCCCCGGCTGTTGGGCAGCCGGGAAAGAACGGCCCTGGGCTGCCCAGGGATCATCGGGATCGCTGGGGATCTGGTCCAGTGCGAAGCAAGTCTCCGTCCTGCAGTCCAGTTCCTCTTGGGACAGGTGCTGGTGGCCGATACCCTGGACCACGCCCTGGCAGCTGCTCGGAAAGCCGATATGCGGGTACGGGTGGTGACCCTGGAAGGGGATGTGGTCTATGCAGGAGGTTCCCTCAGCGGCGGCCAGAAACAGCCGGGGAAAAGTTTCCTTTCCCGGAAACAGGAGATCCAGCAGCTGACAGAAGAAACCCGGCACTTGGAAACAGCCTGCGGAGCTATTCGGCAGCAGCGGGAGGCATTGACCCAAACGGGAAAAGTACAAAAAGAGGCCCGGCAGCGGTGTCTGGAGGAACTCCAGAAAATCGAAGTGGAAAAAGCTGGGGCAGAGGCCCGGGTCCAGCAGGGGACGGATCAGAAAAAGAAACAGCAGGAAGAAATGGACTTGCTGCTGCGGGAAAAACGGCAGGGGACGGAACGGTTCCTGGCTCTCCAAGCCCAGGCCCAGGAACTGGCTCCCCAAGTGGAACAGCTGGAGCAGGCCGACCTGGAAGGGAAAAAGGCAGCCCAGGCCCTCAGCGCTGGCTTGGTGGAACAGCGGACCCAGCTGGAAACGGCGGTCCGCCGGTATCAGGATGCCCTGATTTCCGTCAATGCGGGGAAAAGCCAGCTGGAAGCCCTGGATATGCGGATCCAGTCCATCGATCAGCTGGGGGAAAAGACCCAGCAGGAAATCACTCGTGGGGAGGAAGAAGTCCGGCAGCAGGAAGGCACGATCCGAGACTGTGAAAAGAAACGGACCCTCCTGGAAAAGAAGATCGCCGCCCTGGAACAGGAACTGGCAGGGTCCGATGAGGCCCGGAAGCAGTTCTTCCAGGAAAAGGAAACCCTCCAGGCCAAACGGCAGCAGTTGACCCAGCAGGGCATCATCCTGAAGGGACAGGAAGCCAGTGTCCAGCAGCGGTTCCACAACAGCGAGATGGAACAGGTGAAAAAAGCGGCGGAAGCCGAACACGGACGGCAGCAGCTCCAGGAAACCTATGGACTTACCGAGGAAACCGCCCGGGAGGAGGCCTTTCCTGGGGAACTGCCGGAAGGAGAATTGAAAAAGCGGGAAGCTCAGGCCTCCCAGAAACTGGCGGACCTGGGACCGGTGAACCAGGCGGCAGAAGAAGAATACCAGGCGGCCCGGGAACGGTACGAATTCCTGAAGGGGCAGTATGAGGATATGACCCAGGCCAAGGCCCAGCTGGAAACTGTGATCAGCGGTATCAACACCGATATGACCCGCCGCTTCCGGGAAGCCTTTGGCAAGATCAATGGATATTTCGGGGATTGCTATGAGAGACTGTTCGGTGGAGGACGGGCCCGGCTGCGGATCCAGGACGAAAACCATATCCTGGAATCCGGCATTGAGATCGAAGTCCAGCCGCCGGGGAAGAAGATGCGGAATCTGTCCCTGTTTTCCGGCGGGGAACGGGCCTTGACGGTGATTGCCCTGCTCTTCGCCCTCCTGACCTATCAGCCGGCGCCCTTTGTGATCCTGGATGAAATCGACGCCCCCTTGGATGAAACCAATATCGACCGTTTTGCCCAATTCCTGAAAGCCTATGGACAGAAGACCCAATTCATCGTGATCACCCACCGGAAAGGGACTATGGAAGCCGCAGATGTGCTCCATGGGGTCACCATGGAAGAATCGGGGGTATCCCGGGTCCTGTCTGTGAAATTATCGGAGGTACCGGAATCATGAGTTTTATCGAACAACTGAAAGACGGGCTCAGTAAGACCCGGAAAAATTTCACCGAACGGATGGAAGAGCTGGTGGGAGCCAGCGTAGAACTGGATGACGACTTCATGGATGAGATGGAGATGATCCTGGTCGCCGGGGATGTGGGAATCAAAACCACGGAAAAGATCATGGCTGCCCTGCGGAAAGCTGCTGTCACCCGGCAGATCAAGTCGCCGGCGGAAGCTCTGCCCTTCCTGAAGAACTATATCGCTGAGATGCTGAAGACCACCGGTCCCCGGATGCGCTTCAAAGGGCATCCTTCCATCGTGCTGGTGGTGGGGGTCAATGGCGTGGGGAAAACCACCACCATCGGCAAACTGAGCAACTACTACCGGCTCATGGGCTACAAGGTGATGATGTGCGCCGCGGATACCTTCCGGGCCGGTGCCACGGAACAGCTCCAGATCTGGGGAAAGAAGGCCCAGGTGGATGTGATCGCCCACGGAGATGGGGCGGATCCGGCGGCAGTGGTCTATGACGGGGTCCAGGCGGCCATCGCCCGGAAGGCGGATGTGCTGTTCGTGGACACGGCCGGACGGCTCCACAATAAGACCAACCTTATGAAGGAACTGGACAAGATCTACCGGGTGATCCGGAAAGAGATCCCGGACGGGCCCCATGAGACCCTGCTGGTGCTGGATGCCACCACCGGCCAGAACGCCATCAGCCAGGCCAAGATCTTCCTGGAAACCGCCCATGTCACCGGCGTGGTGCTTACCAAACTGGACGGCACCGCCAAAGGGGGCGTGGTGGTCGCCATCAAGGAAGAACTGGGATTGGATGTAAAGTGGATCGGCATAGGGGAAGGGATGATGGATTTCCGGCCCTTCGATCCCCAACAGTTTGTGGAAGCGTTGTTTGAGACGAAAAAAGAGGACTGACGAAAGTCAGCCCTCTTTTTTCGTGTTCGGTCCAAAGAATTCCACAATGGTGTGGGCGACGAAGTCGCTGGTCTTTGGGTCGCTGAAGGTATGGTTGGCGTTTTCTACTGGGAGGAAGGTAATCACGTTGTTTTCGGCAAATTCCCGGGAATCTTCGATAGGAGCCAGCTTGTCTTTGGTCCCGTGGAGGATCAGCATATCGTCTGCCCAATCAAAGTATTCATACTTCCGCACGTCGGATTTTTCCAGGTCGTCCACGAACTGTTTGTCCATTTTCATTTTCCGTTCGTAGCCCACTTGGACTTCTTTTCCTTTTTCCAGCTTTTCCATTTCTTCTGGGGACAGGTAGTTCTTCACCAGCTGGGCCATATGGATCCCCGGGCACCGGAGGGCCACCTTTTTGAAGGGATTCCCGATTTCCGCCATGTATTTCAGGGTCAGATAGGCCCCGAAGCTGGTGGAGTAGTTGTACAGGGTTGTGGCGTGGAGTTCTTTATGGGCATAGTCCACCACCAGAGTCAGGTAGGTCATGAATTCTTCCAGCACCAGCTTCTTCCGGGCATCCATGCCGTGACAGGGCCAGTCGAACACCAGGGCCCCATATCTCTTGTATTTGGTGATCAGCTGCTGGGCGAATTTGGCAGCCGAGTGGTTTTCCTTGTTGCCCCCGAATCCGTGGGTGCAGATCACCAGGCTGGGGATGTTCCGGAAATCTTTTTGATAGTATAGCTTGCACCGGATACTGAAACCCTTTTCATTGATATCGATATATTTTTCCATGGAGCAGGCATCCTTTCTTTTAGTCACGGGTATTAGTATAGAACAGTTGAGAAGGATTTGCCAGAGGAGATAGTCTTTTTTTTGTACTGTATAAACATATAAAAGGCATATGGAATATAGAATATGAATATACATAGCTTTTTACCGTTGAACTTGTACTAAAATTATGATAAATTATAAGAGTAATGACATGGGAATCAGTAGCTGTCAATAAAAAGAATCTGTAGGAAGGAGGAACGCTTATCGATAACCGGGCGTTGGAGGGAAAACAGATTACCGATTCGCTTTGCTGAAGATCCCTTGAGGGAGAAGGAAAAAGAGTGCGCGAAGAGGGCGTACTGCGTTTGATTGGGACCTGGTGCAGAAAGAGTTCTGTTCTAGGCTTTTTCTTTTTGTGGACCGAGCCTTTCTTCCAGGCCATCTTCAGGAAAACCAGATTTTCAAAAGAAAGGAAGCCATAATGAATAAAATCTATAAAGTCATCTGGAGCAAAGTCAAAAAATGTTATGTAGTCGTATCGGAAATCGCACGGAACCATGGGAAGGAACATTCCAGCCGGAATTCTGTACCGAAGGAAGTCTACAGCCTGACCCTGGCCTTGGGGCTGGCTTTTTCTTCGGCTCCTTTGGCTGCTGCTGCGCCTGCTTCCAATACGGGCAATGCCTCGGCCAACCAGGCGGTGAATATCGAGAACAAGACGGAAACCACCGCTCAAGGAAGCGATGCCTATGCCACCTATGATTCCCAGGGCAACCTGATCGTGGGGAAGGACAACCAGGTCTCTCCCATCCAGAAGGATCCCAAGACCGGCAATGCACGGTCGGATAAGCAGGCGGAAAATGTGGCGCTGGGCACCCGGAATGGCATCGGCAAATTCACCCATTCCACAGAGACCAAGAAACCCATCAGCGGGGATGAATCCTATGCCTATGAGAAGCTGGATACGGAATGGATCACGGTCAAAGTCTACAATCCCGACACCAATACCTATGATGACAAACAGGTGGAAGTCTATAAACTGACCCCGGGCCAGTACATGGATGATGAGTATAATGTCCGGGCCAAATATCCGGAACGGAGCTATTACAGCACGGATGAAGACTACCGTAAGGCCGTAGAAGTCTACAACAATGTGGCCACCTATTACAGCCAGGACCGGACCCGCCAGTCCTATTACACCAGCGGAGCTACCGCAGTGGGCGTGGACAATGTGGCCGAAGGGGACCGTTCTACGGCCATCGGCAATAAGGCTAAGGTTCTGAATTCCGTCAGCAGCTACTATGTGGACCGCTACGGCAAACTGACCAGTGACAAGGATTCTGCCGGTTACTGGCTGGATGACCAGGGGAATATTACTAATAGCCGGCAGGGATACTATGCCTCTGACGGGACCTTTGTAGACCGATACTACATGGTGCCCCGTCTCATCGATTCCACCGATGCAGTGGCCGTGGGCAGCGATGTGACGGCAGAAGGCCGGTCGGCTGTAGCCATCGGCCATGAGTCCTATGCCAAGGAATACAGTGTGGCCATCGGAGAAAACAGCGTGACCGACTATATGGGCGTAGCCATCGGCAAGGACAACAAGGCCAAGTATGCCAGCACGGCCATTGGCCATGACAATAGTGCCGATGGCTACTATACGGCGACCATGGGCGTCCGGAACACTGCCCGTGCCGATGAAAGTACGGCCATTGGCTATAACAATAACGTAAACGGCCAGCAGCAGAACGGGGGTACCACGCCGAAAGCAACTTATACCCATGTACTGGGGTCCAATAATACCGTGAAGGGCAGTTATAATGCGGTGTTCGGCGACACCAATACCGTGACCGGGGCCTATGCCCTGGCTCTGGGCGGCCACAACAAAATCAGCAGGGAAAATACGAATGATGCGGATGGGGACTACGGCATCGCCATTGGCTACGGCAATACGGCGGAAAACAATGCCCTGGCCCTGGGCCTGAACAGCAATGCCCTCCATGACGGCAGCATTGCCATCGGGAAGTCGGTCAATACTACAGGGGACAACAACAATCAGGCCACTGATTCCATTGCCATCGGCACCAAAGCGGCCGTCCATATGAAGAACGGGATCGCCCTGGGGGAAGAAGCCTATGCTGGGAATAACGGGGATGACAGCGAAGGGGCCATTTCCATCGGCCATCAGGCAAAATCCGCGGCTGGGGAAAGCATCGCCATCGGGACGAAAGCCACCACTGGCAACAACAATGGTTCCACGGGCATGAAGAATATCGGGGCCATCGCCATCGGTTCCAATACCAATGCAGATACCGTCTATGACATTGCCATGGGTGTAGGAGCCAGTACGACGAATACAGTGAATGGCGGTGCCATCGCCCTGGGTCACAATGCCACCATCGAACAGGGGGGGCAGGCTTCGGCGGCCATCGGGGATTCCGCCCGGGTCAAGATGAACCTCCATGATGCAGTAGCCCTGGGCAGCCAAGCCTATGCGGATCGGGAAGCCAACAATCAGGGGGGATATGACCCGGCAAGCAATAACAAAAATCACAATGCCGGTTCCGGTCCGGTGTGGAATTCCACTCTGGCCGCTGTTTCCGTAGGTTCTTCTGAACAGGATGTCTGGGATGGGTCGAAAAATGTCCACTATGCTCAGCAGACCCGCCAGATCACCAATGTAGCCGCCGGGAAAGAAGATACGGATGCCGTCAACGTGGCTCAGCTGAAACAGGTGGTCAATCTGGTCAACAATGGCGGGGGAAGCGGAACCGGGGGCAGCGGTGTCCACGATTACAGCGTGAACTCTGTAGATTCGACCACCGATAGCAACTACAACAATGCCGGTGCCACCGGGAGTAACGCCCTGGCTGCGGGAGTCAATGCCTCGGCAACGGGCGAAAATGCCGTAGCCATCGGTACCGGAGCCAAAGCGGACGGTACAGGCGCTACGGTCATCGGCCAGTATGGCACAGCTTCCGGCCGCTATGCGTTGGCCTTTGGAGGCCAACAGACGGACAATACGGCTCCAGCAGCCAACAATCAAGCCATTGGAGATAATTCAGTGGCCTTCGGGGAACGGAGTAAGGCTAGCGGCAGCAATGCCACGGCCTTCGGGCAGGGAACCCAGGCCACGGAAAAGCGAGCCACGGCTTTTGGCCAGCGGACCCAGGCGACTCAATCCAATGCCACGGCTTTTGGTATCGATACCCTGGCTTCCGGGCAGAACGCTACGGCCTTCGGTAATTTGACCCAAGCAACCGCAATTGGAGCCACGGCTTTCGGCAACAAAAACCAGGCCACCGGTCTGTATGCCACAGCCTGGGGCGGCGGAGATAAAAAGGTTGACAATGGAGATGGCACCACAAAGAAAGTCGGCACGGTAGCCAGCGGTACCTATGCTACGGCCTTTGGGGAACGGACGGAGGCCAGCGGGGAAAGTGCCACCGCTTTCGGTAGTGATTCCACCGCCAGCGGGAAAAATGCCCTGGCCTTCGGGGAAAACTCCACTGCTGAAGGAGAAAATTCTCTAGCAGCTCTGGGCGGGACTGTAGCCAAGAATGCCACCAATGCGGCTGCCATCGGCAAAGATTCTCAGGCCAAACTGGCGGATACGGTGGCACTGGGCAGCGGATCCGTAGCTGACCGGCAGAGCGATGTCAAAGGGTATGATGCCGCCACCGGGGCGGAAACGACCCAAACTTCTGCCGCCTGGGTCTCCAATGCCAATGCCATCGCGGTGGGCAACGGCAGCACCCTGACCCGGCAGATCACCGGGGTAGCAGCCGGTTCCCAGGATACGGATGCGGTGAACCTGGCCCAGCTGAAAGAAGTGGGCAAACTAGCAGGGAAACACACCACTGTTTCCGTAGGTGGAAACAAGGCCACGGCCGATGATACTTTGGTCAAAGGCGGCAATCTGGAGCTGAAACGGCATACCACTGACGGTCAGGCCAATTACGACGTGGCCCTGAGCAAGGATGTGGTCCTGGGTGAACAGGAAGAACACAAAGGCGGCAGCCTGGTAGTGAACAGCGTGGCTCAGTTCCGGACGGCTCCGGGATCCAAAGAGACGTATCCGGTGAAAGAAGCGGTGAAGATTGACGGGACCACTGTCTCTGTGGTGAAGAACGATGGAACCAACGACCAGCGCCAGGTGGTCTTGGGCATCGGTCAGGATACCGGCGGCTATGTGGCCCTGTACGACAATACGGGCAAGACGCCGACCTATATCTTCAACGCCATCAGTTCTGGCATCACCTATCTGAAAGACAGCAAGACCTATCCGGCTAACGAAGCCAATGAATTCAAGCGCCTGGAATATGGGGACATCACCAACGGTTCCACCCAGTTCATCGCCACTTTGGATGATGGGCTGAAATTCAGCGGCGATCAGGGCACTGCTTCTGCGGTGAAACTGAACCAGAAACTCAGCATTACCGGTGGAGAAACCAACAAAGACAATCTGGCCACAGCCAACAACATCGGCGTCGTTTCTAGCCAGGATAAGGACAATGGCAAACTGGAACTCAAACTGAATAAAGATTTGACCGGGCTGAATACTGTCACGGCCGGTACGGCCAAAATCGGCCACTATGCCGATGGCGTGCTGGATGCGGTCCAGAACGGACAGCCCACCGGTGGCCATGCCAAAGGCGGAGAATTTGTAACGGGACTGACCAACAAAGAATGGACTGTGGAATCTCCCACCTATGTGAGCGGAAGGGCCGCTACGGAAGATGAACTGCGGATCGTCTCTGATGCGGTGAGCGGCAATACCACCAACATTACCAACAACACGACCCAAATCACCAACAATACCAATACCATCGCCAAAGGTCTGAGTTTCACCACCAATACCAAGGATGCTTCCAACACCAGCGAAAACTACAAGGGCTACAAAGTAGTGAAACGCAGCCTGGGCGATACTATCGCCATCAAGGCCAGCGACGAAACCGACGGACACAGCTACAGCACTGCCAACCTGACTACCCGGATTGCCGAAAATGGGGACATCTCCATCCTGATGGATGAAAAGCCCTCGTTCACTACGGTGACTACGGGCGACGTGATCTATACGGGCAATCCTGACGGGAAAGATAAGGACGGGAAAGCGGCCCAGGCGGACACCAGCGTCCATTATGGGGACAAGACCCTGAAGGATGGAAAGAACATTACTACGTCCGATAACGAAACCAAGTCCACTCGGCTGGGGTACCAGGATGCCCAGGGGCTCCGCCACGATATCGCTACCATGGACGACGGCCAGATTTATGCCGGCGATATCACAAGCGACGGGAAACTGGATGAAAAGGGCTTTGCCCGGACCATGAACCAGAAGACCACCATCAATGGCGGTGTGAAGGAAACAGGGAAACTCACCGACGGAAACATCGGTGTGGTCTCCAACGGCACCGACACCCTGACGGTGAAACTGGCCAAGGAACTGAAAGATCTGACTTCCGTCACCACAGGAAATACGAAACTGGAAGGTAAGGGGCTGACCATCACCAATACCACGGATGAAACGAAAAATGTGGTCATCAATGGTGACAAGATTTCCTTTGGTGGCAACCAGGTCAATAATATGGGCAGCGGCATCGATACGGCCACCAACCAGTACGATACCCTCACCAATGGGGCCAACATCGGAGATGTGAAGAATATCGCCAGCAGTACCGTCCAGCCAGTCATCGATACGGTGAACAAGGGCTGGGAACTGGAAGTGGACGGCACCAAACGAAAAGACGTGACCCCCACCAGCCGGGTGGTGAACCTGGCGGCTGGCCAGAACATCCAACTGGGAGGCACCGGGGATACAGTGACCATTGCTACCGCTGACGATGTGCGGTTCAACACTGTCCGGGTGGGCGGCAGCAAGACTGGGGACACCTATGACGGCGGCATCGTGATTGGCAAACAGAGCGGGAAGAATGCCGATGGATCAGCCAGTGCCAACCCGGATGATAATTATTACATCACAGGCCTCCAGAATACCAACTGGGATGCTTCCAAGATCATGAAAGGCCGGGCGGCTACGGAAGACCAGCTCCAGGCTGTGGTCGATGAAATCAAGAACGGTACGGTGAAGGGGGATGTATTCGTCACCGGCGGCTCGGTGAAGTACAACGGAGAGGGCACCGGGACCAACGACGGTACTGGCAAGCTCTATCTGACGGAGCAGAATAAGACCGATCCTTTGGAAATCACCGGCCTCCACGATTACTATGCTACGGGGGGCAGTGTGACGGCTGATGGGAAGACATTGGAAATCACCCGGAATGATCGGGATGGAAAGGGGAATCCCCAAAAGATCTCCATCGATCTGAGCAATGTGCTGAAAAACGACCTGCGTCTGGTACAGAATCCTGCAGCTGGGACCAATGGAAAATATACGGTGGCTCAGGATGGGACCGTGACCCTGAAGGTCCAGAATGCCGATGGGACCGTGAGCAACGACATCACCATTGGGGGCTTCGAAGGAGTCGCCAAAGGATTGGATTTCGATGCCAATACCCGGACCACAACGGATGGAAAAGTCCATAATGTAAAAATGGGCGGGACCATCAAGGTCCAGGGTATCGATCCGGTATCCGGGCATACCTATAGTGCGGACAATGTGACCACGGAAGTGGATGACAGCGGCAACATCACCATCAAGCTGGATAAGGACCTGACGGCTAACACTGTCACCGTGGGCCAGGCAGGGAAAGCGGGAGAAAACGGAGCTGCCGGTTCCATCGGCATCAATGGGAAAGATGGGAAGGACGGTATCACCACCACCCTCATCCGCACCGAAAAAGGCCAGCCGGGGAAAGACGGCACCAACGGCAAGCCCGGGGTGGACGGAACGGACATCACCCGGATCGTCTACCAGAACGGACAGGACGGCACCGATGGGAAAGACATCCATACGGTCGCTACCTTGGAGGACGGCCTGAAATTCGCCGGGGACGACGGGCAAAACGATACCACGAAAGTCATCAGCAAGAAGCTCAACGAGCAGCTGGATATCATCGGGGGAGCCGCCCTGGACAGCCTGACGGATAACAACATCGGGGTGAAGAACAAGGATGGCAAGCTCTATGTCCGCCTGGCGAAACATGTGGAATTGGATAAAGATGGCAGCCTGAAAGCAGGAAATCTGACCATCGGGGCCTTCAGCAATACGGAGCTGACCACCAATAAGAACAACCATCCCTCCGCAGGCAGCTATGCAACGGGCCTTTCTAACAAGGATTGGAACGTGGTGGATCCGGAATATGTCAGCGGCCGGGCGGCAACGGAAGACCAGCTGGCCAAGCTTTCTCAGACCATCACTGACAGCAATACCGTACGCACGGATTATCAGCTAGTCCAGAACCCCAATACGGATGATGGCAGCTATACCGCCACCAACGGAGAACTGACCCTGACGGTACGGGATATGGAGCACAAGGACGATCCCAAGTACCCGGACAAGACCATCACCATCAAGGACATCGCATCCAAGACGAAGGTGGACGAAGCCTATGACCGGACCGTAAAGTACGATATGAAAGAAGGGAAGGTGGACAAGACCCGCGTGACCTTTGAAGCTGTAGATGAGGCGGGGAATCCGATGGATACCCAGGTGAGCCATATGGCCAGCGGGGCTTCGGAAATCAAGGTGGACGAAAAGGGAAGACCGATTTCCTATGTGTATGACATCGACAATAATGGTGCTAATATCGGAGATGTGAAGAATATTGCCAAGAGCCTGGATGAAGAAGTAACGAAAAGGGGACTGGATTTCAGAGGCAACGACGGGAAAACGGTCCATCGGGATCTGGGGACCCTGCTGAATCTGACTGGTGGCCTCAAGGACCAGGATGAGCTGGCCCAGGCTACGGGAAAGAACTTGGGTGTCCGTCAGAATGGTGATCAGGATGGGTTGGAAATCGTCATGACCGATACGCCGGATTTTGCCAAAGTCACGGTGGGCAAGGATGCTTCCAAGAAAATTACCATCGGGGAACAGCCCAATGGGAAGCATACGTCCGAAACAGGCAATTACATCACCGGCCTGGATAACACCCAATGGGACAAAAACAATATTGTGGAAAACCGGGCCGCGACGGAAGGCCAGCTGAGCCAGGCCATTGGTGAAATCAAGGGCGCTGAAAAGGGCGGATTCGGACTGGCTGATGAAACGGGTAACACCGTGAAGCAAGACCTGGGCGGTACCATTGCCGTCAAGGGCGATGGGAAGAACATCGAAACCAAGGTCAATGGCGATGCCCTGGAAGTATCTTTGAAGAAGGATGTGGAACTGGGCAAAGAGGGCAGCCTTAAAGCTGGGAATACCACCATCAACAGTGAAGGAGTGGAAACCAACAAGGTAAAAGTCGGTGACATCACCATTACCAAAGATGGCATCAACGGCGGAACCAAGCAGATCACCCACATCGGAAGCGGCATTGACGGCAAGCAGTATGCCACTGCCGGAGACAACAACGCGGCCAGCATCGGCGATGTGAAGAAAATCGCCGGAGATGAAGCTGGCAAGGCGGCTGAAGCGGTCAAGTCCAAGAGCGGCAAGAACATCACCGTAAAGGATGACCATACGGTGAACCTGAATGACAACATCACCCTGGGAGATGATCAGGACAAGGCCAAACAGGTTGCCATCGATGGCAACGGGGCCAAGGTTACTGCTGGTGACGGCGCCAATAAAGTCACCGTAGATGGCTCCAAAGGCCAGGTGACCATCGGTTCCGGGAACAAGACACTGACCCTGGGGCAACAGGCCAATACGGCGGGGGACAGCAACCCGGTAGAAGGCAATTACCTGAATGGCCTGGACAACACCCAATGGGATGGAGAACATATCCAGAAGGGCCGGGCCGCCACGGAAGACCAGCTGAAGATTGTCAGTGACAAAGTGAACAGCGGTCGGAAGTTCCAGGGGGACGACGGGAAAGAAGTGAAAGTCGGCATGGGCGATACCCTGAATATCAAGGGCGGCGCCACGGACGTCAGCGATGCCAACAATATCGGCATTGTGAGAGGGGACGACAATACCCTGAATGTCCGTCTGGCCAAGGACCTCACCGGCCTCACCAGCGTCACCACGGGCAATACCACCATCAATAACGGTGGCCTTACCGTGAAGGCCGGGGACAGCAGCCAGCAGGACATCACCATCCAGCAGGGCAGCGTCAGCATGGGCGGCAACCGGATCCACAACGTGGCACCGGGGACGGCGCCCACGGATGCGGTGAACGTGAGCCAGCTCCAGCAGACCGGCCGGGCCATCAACCAGCTGGGCAGCAGCCTGGATAAACTGGGGAGCCGGGTGGACCGGGTGGGGGCCAATTCTGCGGCCCTGGCCGCCCTCCATCCCTTGGATTTCGATCCGGATGACAAACTGGACTTTGCGGTGGGAGCCGGGAACTACAGTGGGGCCAACGCCGTGGCCCTGGGAGCCTTCTACCGGCCTAACGAAGATGTGATGTTCAGCATCGGTGGCAGCACCGGCGGCGGAGAGAACATGATCAATGTGGGAGCCACCTTCAAGATCGGCCAGCACAACCATGTCTCCAACAGCCGGGTGGCCATGGCCAAGGAAATCCGGGATTTGAAGGCCCTGGTAGCCCGGCAGGATGGAGAGATGCAGCAGATGAAGACCCTGATGAACCAGCTGTCAAGAAAAACGGTGATGGCGGTGGACAAGGATGCCCTGTTCCCGGATATCCCGGAAAACCACTGGGCTTATGACTACGTGATGAAATTGGCCCGGGCTGGGATCATCGAAGGGTATGAGGATGGGCAGTTCAAAGGAGACCGGATGATGACCCGGTATGAATTCGCCGCCTTGCTGTACCGGGCCATCATGGGTGGTGCCGCATCCAACCCGGATTTGAACCAGGACGGGACCTTGGGCAAATTGGTGAAGGAATTCGACGGAGAATTGAAGTACATCCGCATCGACGTGATCGAAAAAGACAAGCACGGGAAACCCACCATCGAGCGGGTGCGGACCGTGGAAGACAGCAAGAAACATCATGGAAAGTAAAAAGCAGGAGGTGCTGCGCGTTCCGCGCAGCACCTCCTGTCTTATAAAACTTTGATTTCTTTCAGTCCCTGGACCAGCCAGTTTCCGTGGGCATCCATCAGCCCCCAGCCTTGCTTTCCTTTGACGGGAGCTGTCTTGCCCTGGAAAGAGGCGGCTTTGGTCACATCTGCCGGGATCCGGACGGGCAGCAGGTTCCCTTCCCGGTCCATGAGCCGGAAGGTCTTTCTTTCCTGGAGCCAGGTGACTTCTGCTCCAGCCCCGAAAGGGATGACCGTCGCCGGATCCTGCCAGGTCCGGAGCACCTGCCCGCTGGTTTCGGAAACCAGCTGGGTGGAGGAACCTTCTTTGACCAGCATCCGCTGCCCGCCCAGGAATTGGATGCCGTCCCAGGCAAAGGGCAGGCGCAGAGTCCCATCGCTGAGATCTACCACACCGTATTTCCCGCTGGTTTTGTCCTGGATGGCCCCCAGGCCTTCTGCCTCGTCCAGGCCGCCGCCGCTGATATCATACTTTCCCGGCCCGAACAAGATCTTTCCCTGCCGGTCGGCGAACCACAGCTCTCCCTTGTCTTTCACAAAAGTGCCCCAGGGAGTCATGGGGAACACGGCATCGTTCCGGTCATCGATGATGACCTGGCCGGACCGGTCGATATAACCCCGTTTCACTCCGTCCCAAGTCAGGCTCAGGGGGGACGCAGGATCGTATACGTTGGTATCCCACAGGGTAGAGCCCAGGGCTGCTCCGACGGCACTGGCCCAGTTGAAAGAACGGACTTTGCGCCGGGTTTCTGCCAGGCCGTCCTGGAAGGGGAAGACTTGGTCATAGGGTGCTGCAAAAAGTTCCTTGCCCTGGGAATCGATGGCCACGGTCCTGCCTTTGCTGTTTTTGACAAAGGCGATGCCTTCGCTGAATCCTGTGAGTACAGCTTGGTAGACCGGGGGCAGGACGGTTTTTCCAGAGGCATCTTGGAAGCCCCAGCGGCCCTTTTCTTTGAAGGCATGGAGATTTTCCAGGGAGATGGGGTCCGGGGCCGGCTGGCCGGTCCGGGTCAGATACCGGGGAGCGTCTTTCCCTTCCCAGGTTATGATCGATCCGTTTGCACCGGCTTCCAGTTTTTTGAAACGAGGGGCCAGCAGCTGCCGTCCCTGGCTGTCCCAAAGCCCCCAGCGGCCCTGCTGGTCCCTGCCGGCAAAGACCGGTGTCAGGGAAGCCTGACGGGAAATCCGGTCCAGCCGGGGCACTTTCAGATGGGGATTGGGAACCAGGATATGGCCCAGGATCTCTGCAGAGCCTTCTTTGTCCAGGCTGACGCTGCTGCTGGAATGGGTGGATGTGGTGGAAGAGGAGGTGTGGGTAGAGGATTCTGTCCGGGTGGTGGTGTGGGATTCCCGATGTTCGTGGGAATAGAGCTCAGCTCCTTTTTCCGCTGCGGCGGCCAAGGGAAGAGAAAGAGAAGCTGCCAGGGCAGCCAGGAACAAAGAGGATTTCAGGGAAGCAAAGTGACGCATACCGTCTCCTTTCAGTAAATAAAGATATAAAACGACGAAACAATGAAAAAATTATATCATATAGAATGGTTATCCGTAAAGAAAAAGTGGCTGTTGCGCAAGCAACAGCCACCCTGTTTTTTTATGCTTCTTTCATGGAATTCAGGATCCCATCCACCAGATCGTTCATGCTCCGTTCTTGGCCTCCGGTCATCCGGGAGTTGATGGTTACGCCGTCCTGGAGGACGGTCATGGCCTTCAGGTTGTTTTCCAGGAATTCGGTCATCAGGCCGCCCACGGTGCAGGCCCAGGAGCCGTTTTCGATGATGCCCACAATCCGTTTCTGCAGGTTCAGGGCCTTCATGTCTTCCAGGAAGTTCAGCATCTTGGGATAGATCCCCAGGTTGTAGGTCACCGAAGCCAGTACCAGATGGCTGTACTTGAAGGCATCGGAGATCAGATAGGAAATGTCCGTCTTGGATACATCGTACATGGCGATGTTGGTCATGCCCTTTTCCGCCAGCTTGGACGCCAGCACGGAAGCAGTGCTTTCGGTGTTACCGTACATGGAGGCATAGACCAGCAGCACGCCTTTTTCTTCCGGTTCATAGGTGGCCCAGTGGATGTACTTGTCCACGATGTATTTGATGTTGTTCCGCCATACCGGCCCATGGAGCGGGCAGATCATCTTGATGTCCAGCTGGCTGGCCTTGCCCAAAAGGTCCATGACGAAGGGCCCGTATTTGCCTACGATGTTGGTGTAGTACCGACGGGCATCATCCAGCCAGTCCCGGTCGAAATCCACTTCGTCGTTGAAGATCCGGCCGCCCAGGGCTCCGAAGGAACCGAAGGCATCGGCGGAGAACAGGGTACCGGTGGTCAGGTCGAAGGAGACCATGGCTTCCGGCCAGTGGACCATGGGAGCCGCCACAAAGGCGATGGTGTGTTTCCCGAACTTATGGGTATCGCCTTCCTTCACCACGATCTGTTTTTCCCCTTCCACCCGATAGCCGAACTGGTCCATGAGGGTGAAGGCCTGTTCATTGCTGATCACGGTGGTTTCCGGGTGACGGAGCAGCACTTCTTCGATGGAAGCCGCATGGTCCGGTTCCACATGGTTGATGATCAGGTAGTCCAGCTTCCGGCCTTTCAGGACTCCTTCCACGTTTTCCAGGAACTGCTTGCACACGGACCAGTCCGCCGTGTCGAACAGCACGGTCTTTTCGTCCAGCAGCAGATAGGAGTTGTAGGAAACGCCCCGGGGAATGGGATGGATGTTTTCGAACAGTGCCAGCCGGCGGTCATCCGCCCCGACCCAATATAATTCATTGGTTAATTTTCTTACACATTCCATAGTTATGCTCCTTTTCTCACTTTACGGGTACGAATTCAGTCTTGGCGGAGTTGCACAGCGGGCAGACCCAGTCTTCCGGCAGATCCTGGAACTTGGTTCCCGGTTTCACATCCGCATCCGGGTCGCCCAGATCCGGGTTGTATTCATACCCACATCCCTTGCAGACGTACCGGCCTTCCGGCATATCTTTCAGGATCAGAGGTCTCTTCATCTTGACCATGGGGGGAGCGGGCTTCTTGGCCTGGCCGTTGTTCAGGGCCTTGGTCAGAAGCGGCAGGATCACCTTCACATCGCCTACGATGCCGTAGTCGCAGTTCTTGAAGATGGGAGCGCCGGCGTTGATGTTGATGGCCACGATGGTGGTGGCATTCTTGATGCCCTTCAGGTGCTGGACCGCACCGGAGATGCCGCAGGCAATGTACAGGTTGCCGTTGAACTTCTGTCCGCTCATGCCCACATACCGGTCAATGGGCACATACTGGAGGGTTTCCGCCACAGGACGGGAAGAACCTACGGCAGCACCGGCCTGACGGGCCAGGTCTTCGATCAGTTTCATGTTGGCTCTTTCCCCGATGCCCTTGCCGGCACTGACCACCCGTTCCGCATCAGAGATAGGGGTATCTAGAGGAATGCCCACGGTGAAGTCATAGCCGTCGTTCTTCAAGGCTTCCACCAGGGCAGCTACCTGTTCTTCCGGCGTGCCGTCCTTGAAGATCTGTTTCTTCCGGGCGCCGGTGATGGCTGCATTCTGTTTGGGAGCGCCCCCGTGCTTGGCCACGGACATTTTATCCGTAATGTGGGAGGCGATGACCACCCGCTGGATTTCGTTGGTACCTTCGTAGATGGTGGTGATCTTGGCATCCCGGTAGAACCGTTCCACATCCATGCCCTTCAGGTAGCCGGTGCCGCCGAAAATCTGCAGGGCATCATTGGTGATGGAAACCGCTGCATCGGAAGCGTACATCTTGGCCATGGCGCTTTCCATGCCGTAATCCTGGTGTTCCTGTTTCAGTTCCGCAGCACTGTACACCAGGAACCGGGCGGCCCGGAGCTTGGTGGCCATATCCGCCAGCTTGAAGGAAACACCCTGGTTCTGGCAGATGGGGGCGTTGAATTGGATCCGTTCCTTGGAATAGTTCAGAGCCGCTTCGTAGGCACCCTGGGCAATCCCCAGCGCCTGGGCCGCAATACCGATCCGGCCGCCGTCCAGGGTGGCCATGGCAATCTTGAAGCCCTGGCCCCGTTTGCCCAGCAGATTTTCCTTGGGCAATTTCACATTGTTGAAGATCAGTTCCGCCGTGGCGGAGGAGCGGATTCCCAGTTTGTCATAATGGTCCCCGAAGGTGAAGCCGGGCATGCCTTTTTCCACGATGAAGGCGCTGATGCCCCGGGTGCCTTTCCCCGGCTCTGTTACGGCGAACACCACATAGGTATCGGCTTTGCCGGCGTTGGTGATGAAGATCTTGTTCCCGTTGAGGATCCAGTGGGTCCCATCGAATTCCGCGGTGGTTTCTGTCTCCCCGGCGTCAGACCCGGCATTGGGTTCCGTCAGGCCGAAGGCACCGATCTTTTTCCCGGAAGCCAAGGGAACCAGGTATTTCCGTTTCTGTTCTTCCGTACCGAAAGCGAAGATAGGGTAGGACCCCAGGGACACATGGGCGGACAGGATGACACCAGCGCCCCCATCCACCCGGGCCAGTTCTTCCACGGCAATGGCGTAGCTGATGTAGTCCAGCCCGGCACCGCCATATTCTTTGGGGAAGGGGATGCCCATCCATCCCAGTTCGCCCATTTCTTTGACCTGTTCATCAGGGAATTTGTTTTCCTTGTCCAGCATGAACGCAATGGGTTTGATCTTGGCTTCCGCGAAGCCCCGGACTTTGGCACGAAATTCTTCATGTTCCTGTGTGGTGGTGAATAACATACGCGTACCTCCTCTGTCATGGAAAATCAACTTGTCAGATACCTTTCAGTTAGGTTAGCATACCAATTTAAAAATAAAATTATTTTAATAATAATTCTATTATTTTACAGTTCAATAGTACACTTTTCATATACCTTTGTCAATGGGAAAAATCAGAAAGTTTTTGCTTCAGCCGGTCCAGGAACACTTGGCTAGAACGGGACAGGAGCCGGAACTTTTTCCAGGCCACCAGGCTGCCGGTGGACAGGGGAGGATCCAGAGGGATGAACTTCAGGCCCTGGGTTTCGATCTGGAGAAGATTGTCCAATCCGAGAACATTGATCTGAGCGGTCCGGACCAAGAGAGACGCGTTGCCAATCAGGTCGAAACGGCCAGCCACCTGGAGATTTTCCAGAGTTACCTGGCCGCCGGACCAGCGGGAAAAATCAAAGGTATTCTGGGTGGTCCGGGAGGAAATGAGAAGGGGCATGGCCTGGAGCTCTTTGGGGGTCACTTTGTCCAGATGGGCCCAGGGGCTGCGGAGACTGGTGACGATGCCTACCCGGTCCGGTTCCGGGAGACGGAGAAAGTTGTATTTTTCCGGGTTGAAAGGCTCGATGAACAGGGCAAAATCCAGCAGTCCGTGTTCCAATCGCTCCTGGACTCCGTCCGCGTTGTTGGTGAACAGTTCGATGGTCAGACGGGGATATTCCTGATGGAGTTCCCCGAAGGTGTCGGTGATCCAGTGCATGGCCTGGGTTTCCCCGGCTCCCACCCGGATGCAGCCGGTCAGGTCCATGTCGTCTTCCCTGATCTCCTCTTTGGTCTGGTCCACCAGGGCCAGGATCTCTTCTGCCCGCTGGCGCAGGTGCATTCCTTCCTCCGTCAGGGTGGTGCTCCGGTTGGTCCGGACAAAGAGCTTTTTGCCCAGTTCCTTTTCCAGGTCCGCCATCTGCCGGGACAGGGTGGGCTGGGTGACGAACAGCACATTGGCGGCTTCGGTCATGTTCTGCTCCCGGGCCACCGCCAGGAAATATTTCAGGGTACGGATTTCCATGATTCCCTCCTGTGATAGAAAAAACGTATTTTTAACTACTTGTTATAAGCATTATACATCTGAAAGAAGATGGAATACAATACAACCATGACAGGAAAGGAGTCGATCATATGGATCTGCAAGAACTGGAAAAAACGAGCCCCTTTGCCCTGGGAAAAGAAAATACAGGGTATGCCCAATATTTTGATGGAAAGAGCTATTTGAACATGCTGACCCTCCAGCAGGTGGTCACAGCGGTGGTGACCTTTGAACCGGGCTGCCGGAACCACTGGCACATCCACCATGCAGCCAACGGAGGCGGACAGATCCTCATCGTCACCGCCGGACGGGGCTATTACCAGGAATGGGGAAAGCCGGCCCAGGAACTGAAAGCCGGGGATGTGGTAAACATCCCTCCGGAAGTGAAGCACTGGCACGGGGCGGCTCCGGATTCCGCTTTCCAGCATCTGGCTCTGGAAGTGCCTGGAGAAGGCACCAGCAATGAATGGTGCGAAGCGGTGGATCCGGCAGAATATGGCAGGCTGAAATGAAGGAGAAAGGGGCGGAAAGTCTCAAAAAAAACATTCTGAGCCAGGAAGCACTCCAGGCGGCCGGCTGTTCGGAAGAGACCATCCGGAAAATCCTCCAGGAAAAAAGTAGCCGGTGCCAGTGCCGCTGCCTTCGCCAGTACCGGAAGGAGCTCCTGGCCAATTTCTACCGGGAGCAGGAAAAACTCACCAATGTGGATTATCTCCTGTACCATCTGGAGAAAAGACAATAAAAGGACCTTGATGAACAAAGAAAGAAGGAAGCATCATGGCAAAAAACATACTGACCAGTCTGGAAAAGAAGGCACTGGGCATGAGCTTTCTGGCTCTGGCGGCCATCCCGGTGATTTTGGCCAGCTCCTGTACGGTGCGTCGGGTGGTCGGCTTTTCCCCTGTGGCGGCTCAGAACCGGCAGGCAGCATTGGAAGTGGACCGGGCGGACCTGGGACTGCTCACTTGGCCGGAACAGTTGGATGCGGTCCGCTATGAACTGGAAGTGTTGGATGGTATTCCTCTCAATCTGGATTCCGCTCGGGAAGCCGCCGGGGCTCTATACCGGAACAGTCGGATTTATTCTGCCCAGGCCCTGCTGCCCATGGAGAAACTCCGGAAGAAACAGACCACCGGTGTGCTTTATTACCGGGTGCGGGCTTTTGACCTGGATGGGCGACCCCTTGGGAATTATTCCCAGGCTGTAGCAGTTCAGAGCAGTCTGCAGAAAGTGGAACGGAATGCACCGGTCCCCCGAAGCCGGATGCAGGATATCAACGGTTCACTGTTGCTGTATCCTGTCTATGCCTATACCGGGAATCCGGGAGCCACTCAGTATGAAGTGGAAGTGACAGACCAGAGACCGGAGAATCCGGATGGGACGGCTCCTTCCCGATATCGGGTCTTTTCCCGGGTCACTTCTCTTACGGACCTGTATGACGAAAATCCCCGGGTGGGAACTTATTACTGGAGGGTCCGGGGCATGGACAAAGAGGGGAAACCGGTGGGCCAGTGGAGCCTTCCTCAGAAGTTCACCACCCGACCCTCCCGGAAAGTGAAAGTAGGTATCTATGGAGACAGCATCTCTCACGGGGGAGGGCATCTTTCTTTTAGTCCGGTGGACTATGCCTACAGCTACAGTCATTATCTGGACTTCCCCACGGTGAACCTTTCGGAAAGCGGAGATACCAGCGCCATGATGGTGGAACGGTTCGGCCGGGATGTGCGCCCCTTCCATCTGAAATACCTGCTGATCATGGGTGGCACCAACAGCCTCCGTGCCGGGGTGTCGGCGGAAGAGGTGATCCGGGATCTGGAAGAAATAGGGCAAAAGGCGGAAGCACTGGGCATCCATCCCATCTATCTTACCCTGCCACCCCTCAATCCGGCCAACATCCAGAAGGCCTTTGACGAACCCACGGCGGACAACTGGCGTCAGTCTTTTGCCCAAGTCAATGCCTATATCCGCAGCCGGGACCACATTGATGTGGCGGCCCCCTTTGAAACCGGGGAGGACCTACCCACGGAACTTTCCCTGGACGGGATCCACGGAGACTGGAACATGAAACAAATCATGGCCCAGACCATCAATAGGTCTATGGCTGGGCGGCTGTGATGAAAAGCGTCCACGGGTTACGTCCCTGTACAACGAGAAAACATGAGAGGAGAAACAGCCATGAAAAAAATGGTAATGGTGTTGGTGGCCTTTTTCCTGGTGGCCGTGGGCTGGAAGGGGAGAATCATATTTCACAGATGCAGCCAGGCAACGTGACCATCAAGGAAAAATGATACGCTGGCGGCACGAAGGTACACAATTACGACGATGCGAAAGAAAAATGAGAGGAGAATTCTGATGGTAGAAAAAATCAAAGGACCGGAAGACTTGAAAAAATTGAATCCCCAGGAACGGCAGAAACTGATCTGCGAAATGCGGAAGGCACTGCTGGAGCGGGCCAGTGTCCATATGGGCCATGTGGGCCCGGACCTGGGCATTGTGGAAGCGACAGTGGCTTTGCATACCGTATTCGATTCGCCGAAGGATAAAATCGTTTATGACGTGTCCCACCAGTCCTATCCCCACAAGATGCTGACCGGACGCATGCAGGCTTATACGGACCAGGCCCATTACAATGATGTGTCCGGCTATACGAATCCGGACGAAAGTGAACACGACTTCTTCAACGTGGGCCATACGTCCACCTCCATTTCTCTGGACAGTGGTCTGGCCAAGGCCCGTGACCTGCGTGGTGGCAAAGAGAACATCATTGCCGTCATCGGCGACGGTTCTCTTTCCGGCGGTATGGCTTTTGAAGGGCTGGATACCGTGGGGGAACTGGGTACGAATTTCATCGTGGTCTTCAATGACAACGACATGTCCATCGCGGAAAATCACGGCGGCATGTACAAGGGCATCAAGAAACTCCGGGAAACCAATGGGCAGGCAGCGGACAATCTGTTCCGTGCCTTCGGGCTGGACTACCGTTTCGTGGCCGACGGCAATGATGTGGAAGCCCTGATCCGTGCGTTTGAGGAAGTCAGGGATATTGACCATCCTGTGGTGGTGCACATTGTCACCCAGAAGGGCAAGGGCTACGCTCCGGCAGAAAAGAACAAAGAAGACTGGCACTGGCATATGCCCTTCGACCTGGCAACGGGCGAGGTCAGGGAGCCCTATACGGACAGGTATGGTGAAGCCACTGCGGCTTTTCTGCTGCAGCAGATGAAAAAAGACCCGAAACTGGTGGCTATGACGGCTGCTGTACCCATGGTCATGGGTTTTACGCCGGAACGTCGGAAAGAAGCAGGCAGCCAGTATATCGATGTGGGCATTGCCGAAGAACAGGCTGTCTCCATGGCTTCCGGGCTTGCCAAAGGCGGTATGCATCCCGTCTTTGCCAGTTATGCCACGTTCTTCCAGCGTACGTACGACCAGTTGTCCCAGGATGTGTGCGTGAATCACAACCCGGCCACGTTCCTGGTATTCGGGGCATCCATGTACAGCATGAATGATGTAACCCATCTGTGCTTCTATGATATCCCGCTGCTGAGCAACATCCCGAACCTGGTGTATCTGGCGCCTGCAACCCTGGAAGAATATAAGGCCATGCTGGACTGGGCCATTGCACAGGAAAACCATCCTGTGGCCATCCGGGTGCCTGTACCGGTTTTTGCAAATGGTTCCCTCTATCCAGTGAAAGCCCAAAAGGAGTACAGGGAGCTGAACCGTTTTGCCATGACCCACAAAGGTTCCCAGGTAGCTCTCCTGGGTGCCGGCAATTTCTATGGCCTGGCAGAACAGACGGCAAGGGAACTGCAGTCTCATGGTATCGACGCCACGGTCATCAATCCCCGCTATCTCACCGGCCTCGATACAGAGCTCCTGGAAGAGCTGCGGAAAGATCATACTGTCGTTGCAACCATGGAAGATGGCTGTCTGGCCGGTGGCTTCGGAGAAAAGATCGCCAGCTATTATGGCAAAACGGATATGCGCATATTGAATTTCGGCATCCCCAAGGCCTTCTATGACCGCTATGACTACGCCAGGCTGGCGGAAGAAAACCATCTGACGCCCCAGCTGGCGGCTGAAGATATTCTGGCACTTTTGTAAGCTTCCTTTTTCATACATTTTACTTATTGCCATGGATGAACGATAAGCATTTAATATGAAAGAGCGGATTTGCTATGATACATCTAAGAGATAACCCGAAGGAGGAATCATGATGGACGGACGCCTGAAACAATTTGCTGGTTTCGCACTGGCCCTGGTCATGACGACTTGCGTGGGCATACATTTGGGGGAGGCAGCAGCCATGGAAAATGAAACAAAAAAAACGGTCAAAATCGTGCAAACCGCAGGACGGGATCAGCTGGGGAATTTTGCCCCGGACTTTGCCCGCTACAACGATGACATCCTGTTCGGTGAAGTGTGGAGCGCCAACGACAAACTGAGCCTCCACGACCGGAGCCTGGTGACAGTGACGGCGCTCATTGCCCAGGGGCTCACGGACAGTTCCCTCCAGTACCACATGGCCACCGCCAAAAAGAACGGGGTAACCCGGGAAGAAATGGTCCAGGCCATCACCCAGCTGGGATTCTACGCCGGCTGGCCCAAAGCCTGGGCGGCCTTCCGGTACGCCAAAGAAGTATATGGAAATGAATGAGAAGGGGACGGAACCCTACAAAACGGAAATCCTGAGCCGGGAAGGACTCCTGGCGGCAGGATGCCCAAAAGAGGCTATCCACAAGATCCTCCAGGAAAAAAACGGACGGTGTCAGTGCCGGTGCCTCCGGCAGTACCGGAAGGAAATCCTGAAAAAGCTCTACCGGGAGCAGGAAAAACTCACCAATGTGGATTATCTCCTGTACCATCTGGAGAAAAAACAGCAGGAAAAATCATAGAGGAACAAGGAGGAAAACAACATGAAATGGAAAAAAGCGATTTCCATCGTCTGCATGGCTCTGTCTCTGCTGGCGGTTACGGCCTGCGGCGGACAGCAGGCTGCCCAGAATGGCGGGGGCAAGGCAGCGGGTACGGCGGCTGCGGAAAAAGCGCCTGCCAAGGCCAAAAAGGTACTGGTGGTCTATTACACCAATACTCACCGGACGGAACAGGTGGCCAAGGCCATTGCCGGGGAGACCGGCGGGGATCTGTACCTGCTGGATCTGGAAAATCCCTATACGACCGCAGACTTGGATTACAACAACAAAAGTTCCCGGGTCTACCAGGAACATGATGACCCCAGCCTGCGGAACGTGGCTCTGAAGAACGCCAAACCCGCCAACTGGCAGGACTATGACACCGTATTCGTCGGGTATCCCATCTGGTGGGGCATTGCCGCCTGGCCCATGGATACCTTCGTGAAGAGCAATGACGTCACCGGCAAGACGGTGATTCCCTTTGCCACCGCTTACAGCTCCGGCATGGGCAGCAGCGCCGACCAGCTGAAGGAAATGGCCGGCAGCAAAGGCAGCTGGCTCCAGGGTCGTTGCTTCACCGGCACCCTCCAGGACAGCCAGGTGAAGGACTGGGTGAAGAGTCTGGGGGTGAAATAAAAAAAGGGGCTGTGAAATAATAGCTCCATGAAAACGAAAGGGACTTTCGATTCTTGTGAATCGAAAGTCCTTTTTCGTGTTAGAATTTAACTGCTATGAAAAACCTAACTGTGTATTATGGTACTCC
>NZ_JBQOUY010000027.1:0-33134 GCF_052216985.1 Acidaminococcus nyctereutis | reverse complement strand
TTCTCGGATTTTACTGCTTTCGATGGTGAAATTAAAATAAAAACAGACATGAGCAAAAATCGCTCACGTCCGTGTGTGGTAGATGAATTGGAGCTTACCCCAACATTTGACAAAGAACCATAAAAAAGCAGAGCCATAAAAATGGTTCTGCTTAATCCCCGCCCGGATTTCAACCGGGGTCTCCTGATATCTCTCAGGTATGCTCACGCCTGCACCACATCGGATTTATATTCATTATACCAAATTTTTAATATATATTTAACAAATCTTTTCTCTTTAGCCGTCAACCCTCTGTTTCCGTTTTCATCATGCACATATCCTATATGAACATGAGGTTTCTTGCCATTGTGATAATGAGTTAGATCTATTTGTTTCATGCGCCGATTCTTGCCATCATAGTATGTTATACTAATTGGATTTTTAGATTTTCTCCCTAATGTAACGTAGACTCTTCCCCTAGTTCTTGTTTCCATTGGCGTTTTTACAGCCTCTTTTGAATTTTGCACTAGAAATTTAATATTTTCTTATCTGTATATACTTCTGTACTCAGTTCCATAGGCTTTCCCTGATAAGCTAATTCCAGCGCTGGCTCCCCTACCGCCCACTCTTCATCTTCTCCGTAACAACATTTTCAAAATAAATCGCCTTGCACGGAAATTTATAACCGATATCCCCACCGTATACCACAACGGCCGACGGCTTCAGCCACTTTATGGCTTCATCCATCCCAGTTTTCCATACTTCCATGGATTCTTTATCCCGCTTCACTCCGATGGTGGAAACTGAAACTGTGTCACCGGGCTCAATCCCATCAAAGCAGAATTGAAAGCTGGCATCTTCCGCCCAGGACAGTATAGGGGATTACCTTTACCTGCATATCCTGCTAAAAAATCACACCCTGCCTTGTTCTGCAGGGTATGATTCCCTATTTTTATAAAAAATATCCCTATATTTTCCGGTTAGGGAAAATATAGGGAATCCGTTCGTGTATTACACGATATTTAGTAATACATGACAACAGGTCGAAATCCTGAAAAACAAGACTCCTGACTTGAACCGCTACGCGGCTCTACAGCTAGAGGGTGTTGCATACAACGTGCAACACCCTCTTCAAAGTCTTTGGCAGGAGTACTAGGATTCGAACCCAGATCGACGGTTTTGGAGACCGTTGCTCTACCATTGAACTATACTCCTATGGAGCGGAAAACGAGATTCGAACTCGCGACCCCCACCTTGGCAAGGTGATGCTCTACCACTGAGCTACTTCCGCATTGGCGACCCAGGACGGACTCGAACCGACGATCTCCGCCGTGACAGGGCGGCATTCTAACCAACTGAACTACTGGGCCGTTGTCGTAACGCTCCTTAGCGCTGTCGACTTGTTTAGTATACGATACATCTGCCAGATTGTCAAGGGAATTTTTAATCTTCTACCTTTTCAATAGCACCTACCGGGCAGCCTTCCATGGCAGCTACGGCATTGGCTTCTTCTTCCTGAGGCACAACGTCCGGAATGGCTTCTGCCTGGCCGGCGTCCGTCATATGGAAGACAGCGGGGCAGGTTCCTTCACACAAACCACAACCGATGCAAGTTTCATTGACTTTGAATTTCATATTTTCCACTCCCCTTTTTCTTGGAGCCGGGAGCCGGTCCTTTGGGCCGCCTCCCTTGCTCTTTCTGGATCCAGTATAGGACAAAAGGGAGCTGCAGACAGTTGGTATGACAACGTTCTGTCAAAAAACTTTATTCAGATACTTCTTTTTCCCATTCCAGGACATACTGGACGAAATACTGGACGCCCAAGCCCAGGGCTTTTTCGTCGATATCGAAATACGGGCTGTGCTGCGGATACCGTTTGGCTTCGTCCGCAAAACCGCCGCCCAGGAGCAGCAGGCATTTGGGGTTGTAATACTTGGCAAAGTCTTCCCCGCCCATCTGCAGTTCCCAGTCCACGATCTTGTCTTGGTCAAATACCTTGGCGCAGGCCCTCCGGCCCGTGTCCACGCAGGCATCGTCGTTGATCATGGGAGGCGGCCCGAAATGGTATTCCGTCCGGATGGCAGCCCGGGTTGCGGTCCCCACACCTTTGGCCACCCGTTCCAGGATGGAAGGATAAGCTTCCCGCAGTTCCTTGTTGAAAGTACGGGCAGTACCGGACAGATGGGCTTCGCCCGGGATCACGTTGGACGTGGTGCCGCTCTGGAAGCTGGTAACGCTGAGCACGGCCGGTTCCAGGGGATTAACTTCCCGGCTGACCACGGTCTGGAGAGCGGTGACGAATTCAGAGCCGGCCACGATAGGATCGATTGTCTGATGAGGCAGGGCTCCATGGCCGCCCTTTCCTTCCACATAGATATCAAAAGTATCGGCAGCGCTCATCACAGGGCCGTAGCGCAGGGAAGCACAGCCAACAGGGATCTTGCTCCAGATATGCAGAGCGATGAGCCGGTCACATGCCTTCACCAGGGGTTCTTCCTTCATATAGTAGGCCCCGCTGTCCTCGATGAATTCTTCCGCCGGCTGGAAAATCAGACGGACAGTGACCTTCAGCTGGTCTATCATTCCCGCCAGGATCTTGGCCGTCCCCAGCAGGATGGTGATATGGGTATCATGGCCACAGGCGTGCATGGTCCCTTCATTCTGGGATTTATAGGCTTCTGTGCCCAATTCTGTAATGGGCAGGGCATCGATATCCGCCCGGATCCCGATGATTTTGTCCGAAGAATGGGGTCCCTTGAGGGTAGCGATCACCCCGGACTTGCAGGCTTTGACGCAGGGGATCCCCAGTTTCCCCAAATATTCCATGATGTATTTCTGGGTCTCGAATTCTTTCCAGGATCTTTCCGGATGCTCGTGGAAATGTCTGCGCAGAGCGACCAGTTCTTCCTGGATTCCATTGACTTTTTCTTTTACATCCATTATTCAACGCCTCCTGATTAAAATGGACCGTAATTGATTTTTGTTGCTACCAATAGGGCAATCACACAGACCATGCTGAGGATCAGCAGCAGCGGTGTCACGAACTTCCACCATTTCTTCAGCGGAATGCCGGCAATGGTCAGGAAGATCAGCAGCGTGCCGCTGGTGAACCAGGCAGAGTTGGTCAGCCCATCCCCGAACTGGAAAGCCAGGATCATGGTCTGCCGGGTCATCCCCACCAGGTCTGCCAGAGGAATCAGGATGGGCATCAAGGCCATGGCTTTGGCGGACCCAGAAGTGATCAGTCCGTTGAACAGGGCAATGACGATCATGACGGCAATCGGAGTCAGGTATTTGGGCATGGCCATCAGCGGTTTGGAGATGCTGTTGATGATCGGGTCGATGATGGCTGAAGCGGTCAGTATCCATTGTATACCTCTGGCCAGGCCGATGACAAGGGCCGGTGCCAGGCCGTCTTTCGCCCCGGCGATAATCACATTGACCAGTTTGCCGGCCGGGATCCGATTGATCACCCCAGCAGCGATGGCCGTAAACAGGAAGCAGGCGGAAAGGTCGTTCATGGACCAGCCCATGGTAGAAACCCCCACGATGGACGCCACGAAAGTGACCAGGAAAACGACCAGGGACAGGCTCTGGCGCTGATTCAAGGGGTTCTTTAAAATATCGCTGTAATCCACCCGGAATTTGCTGTCGTCCAGATCTGCCGTGAGAGAAGCCCGTTTGCCCGATTTTACACCCCGGGCATAGCGCAGTACATAGATGGCCATAATGATATTGGCGATGATCAGCAGCACCAGCCGGAACAGGAAACCGGAGAACACGGGCAGCTGGGCGATTTCATCGGAAATCCCCACGGTGTACACACTGGTAGGAGAGAAAGAGAAGCTGATCATATCCACCATGGCGGAACAGGCTACCCCGGTCATCAGGTCATACCCCAGGGCCAGGCAAAGGGAGATCACAATGGGGATGAAGGGGACGATCTGTTCGTTCCATCCCAGGAACCCACCCAGGCAGCCAAAGACGAACATAATGGCGCAGAGGATCTTTTCAGAGCCCATGGTATCCGATTTGGCCAGGACGCCGGCTACAGCCTTATCCAGGGTACCGGTCTGTTTATAGACTTCGATGCATCCTGCCACCAGCATGACCAGAAACATCATGCTGGCACTGGAGACCAGCCCGTTGGGGATGGCCTGGAACAGAGCCTGGGGCCCCAGATAGATCTTAGGGACACTGTGGAAGGAATTGGGGACCACCACGGTCCGCCCGTTCATGACCGTCCGTTCAAAGGCGCCGGGAGAAATCAGGAAGGACAGCAGCCAGCAGCCCACGATGACGGCAAAGACGATGACAAAGGCATTGATTGTGCCCGCTTTCTTTTTTTCCATTTTTTCCATCTCCTGTTACAAATACGTCTGCTCATTGCAGCGCAGCATCTACATCGACTTTTCCAATCATGGTCTTCAAGATTTCGATATCCGTCTGTTTCATCCCTACCTTTCCCAGATAGCCGATATTTTTGATGGTCTCTTCGACATTTTTACCCACCAGGCCTTCTCCCTCTTTGAATACCTGATCGTGCATGCTCATATAGTGGCCCATCAAGGCTGCATGGACGGCAGCGGCGATCTTGGCGGCACAGCTGGGTTTGGCACCATCGCAGACCATCCCTCCCACATTGCACAGGGTGTTGGTGATGGTGTTGGCCACATGCTGGTAATCCCGGGTGGCCATCCAGGTGATGGCGGCTCCCGCCCCGCAGGCGGCATTGACCGAACCGCAGAAAGCAGAAAGAGGTCCGATATAATGCTTGATATAGACGGAAATCAGATCCCCTACGATCAAGGCCCGGAGGGTCTCATCGTGGGAAAGCCCCCACTCTTTGGCGTAGACCAGGATGGGCATGGTGACGGTGATGCCTTGGTTGCCGCTGCCGGCATTGATGACCACCGGTTTGGGGCAGCCGCTCATCCGGGCATCGCTCCCGGCCGCAGCAGCCGCCTCTGCCCGGGCCATGACGCTGTCCCCGATGGTCTCTCGGATGGTCCGCCCCACCTGGGTCCCCCAAGGATGATCCAGCCCTTCCTGGCTAATGGCTGCATTGTCTTTGATTTCTGTTTCTAATACATCCCGTACTTTTTCCAAATCAACGGTGGAAGCATATTCCAGGATCCCTTCCAGGGACATGAGGCTCCGGTTGGCCCCTTTCTGCTTCCCTTCCTGGATTTCCTGGCTTTGGTCATAAAGGACCTTCCCATCCTGGACAATCTTGTAGACATTGGTATGGTTCCCGGAAAGGATCACTTCCGAGCTGTGGGTTTTCCCCCAGAGTTTCACATCGATGTACAGCCCGGGCACCCCTTCCACCAGTTCCACGTCGCAGACATCCTTGGCCACCAGTTCCCGGCAGGCTTCCCGCTGGGCATCGGTGACCCCGGCGATGACTTCCAGGACTTTGGAAGGGTCCCCGCCACAGATGCCCAAAGCGGCCGCCGCGGGGATCCCTTTCTGCCCGTTGGAATTGGGAACGGTGACGCCTTTTACGTTCTTGATCATGTTCCCGGAACAGTCCACTTCATACCGGACCACCTCTTCCGGCAGATAGCTTTTCGCCTTGGCGGCTGCATAAGCGATGGCAATGGGTTCCGTACAGCCCATTGCGGGGATCAGTTCCTCCTGCAGGATCTTTGTATAGTTCTCCATGAGTGTTTCAGACAAAGCCATCTTCCTTACCCCTTTTCTCCCTGGAATTGTTTGGGTTATTTTTCTTATTTATAATATATCACTAATATGATCAGAAAGCAAGAATTTTCTGAATTTATAGTGCTTTAGTAGCAATTAAAATGGGACTGTTGCATGTGAAGTGCAACATCCCGGTCTCATAAGCCGCATAGCGGCTCGGTCTCGGGTCTCGAGTCTCGAGCCGAATGAGAAATTTGCAAGCAAATTTTTTGAATGTACAAACCCTAATCTGCTAACGATAAGATATTCGTTTCTATATCCAGCACGATACTGGTTCTACACCTTCAAAAGAACCTGGCCATGGGGACAGGTTCTATCCAACGGCTCGAGACTCACGACTCGAGACCCGAGACCTCAAAAAGAGGCTGTTGCTCATGCAACACCCCCTTTTTCACTTCAACAAAGTGAAATCCTCCAAATCCTGTTTCAGTATCTTCACCGCTTTGGTACAGTTTTTCTCCCGCAGGGCCTCCAGGAGATCTTTATGGTGCCGGCAGTCGCAGGACATGTGGAGTTCCTGCTGATCCATCCCCCAGCGGAACTGGGCATAGGCCCGGGTCAGCCGCCCCATACACCCCTTCACCTGCTCATCGATATAATGGTTCCCACAGGCATGGATCAATGCCACATGGAATGCCAGATTGGCCATCCAATGTTCCCGGGGCGTCACATCGTCCCGCAGGCATTCCTGGTTCAGCTGCTCCAGCTCGTCCAGCTGCCGGGGCGTGATGCGGCCCCCCCTTTTTAGGAGCGTCCCTCCCTCCAGGCAATAGCGGAATTCCAGCATTTCCCGGATATCTTCCATGGTCAGCCGGGTCACTTCGTAGCCATACCGGGGGATGTTCCGGAGCACATGGTTCTCACACAGGGCAATCAGGGCTTCCCGCACTGGGGATTTGCTGCACTGGTATTTCGCCACCAGGGTTCCCTCGTTCAGGATATCCCCAGGCTTATGGACCCCTGCATAGATGTCTTCCATGATGGCATCATATACTATATCCTTCAAGTATTTTTTCTTCATCCTGCCATCCTCCTTTCCCCCTGTACTCTGTTTTTTATTATACACTCTTTTAGAAAAAGGATAAAACAAATCCAGCCGGAGCGATGGCGGCTGCCCTCGGCTGGATCGTCTTCAATATTTACCCCAGTGGATCCGTTCCGGCTTGGCTTCTTCCAAAGTCCGAGGCCGCAGTTCCCGGGCCGGATGGCCCAGAGCCAGGATGGCTTCCACTTCTACTTCAGGAGGAAGGTCCAGCAGCTGTTGGAGATACTGGTGGGAAGTCAAGGGCTGTCCATCTTCTCCCAGGGTCTCCGAAACCATATGGCGCACTTGCACCCAGCAGCTCCCCAGCCCCAGTTCTTCCGCCTGGAGCATCATGGCCAGAAGGGCCAGGGAAGCATCTTCCACCCAGGCATGGGAATCCAGATGTCCCATGACCACAATGGCGGCCGTTGCTCCATTCAGCATATCGGCAAAATGGGGTTTGCACCGGGCCAGGGCCTGGAGGGTAGACCGATCCTCCACCACCAGCAGTTCTGTACTGCGGAGATTCTTGCTGCTGGGCGTCATCAGCCCGGCTTCCGTGATTTTCTCCAGATCTTTCCGGCTCACCGGTTCTTCCGTATATTGGCGTACGCTCCGCCGTTTGGCCAACAGGTCAAAGAATGCCATCTGCTTTCCCTCCTTATTTGCCTTTCTTGGCATCTTCCAGCAACCGCATCTTCATGGCATAATACTTTGGACTCATATCCAAGAAATGGGTATGGGGATTGCTGAAGCGTTGCTCTTCCGGCCAGATTTCATGATCCAGCTGCTGCCGCACATACCGGCGGATTTCCTCCAGGGACGGGGACGGATGGGTCCGCTTGCCCTTTTCCAGGACCAGTTCCTGGAGCTCCCGGAAGGTACAGTCTTGGAAAGCCATCTTCTTCCAGGGACGCTGGGTATCTACAAAGGAGAACTCCTTCACCTCCCGGGGATCTTCATCCAGCAGGGTCAGGAGGTCCGCAATGGCATGGCCGGTCTTATCGTACACCCTCCAAGCCCGTTTCCGGCCGGGGTTGGTGATTTTTTCAAAGGTCTCAGAAATCTTGATCTTGGGGATGATAGCCTTGTCTTTATGGACGGCCACCAGTTTATAGACTGCGCCAAAGACCGGATCGCTCTTGGCGGTGATCAGCCGTTCCCCCACCCCGAAGGAATCCACGCAGCCCCCCTGTTCCAGGATGGAGCTGATGGTATATTCATCCAGAGAGTTGCTCATGACGATGATGGCATCGGTCAGGCCCGCATCATCCAGCATCTTCCGGGCTTTCTTGGACAGGTAGGCCAGGTCCCCGGAATCGATCCGGATGCCCTTCAGCCGCTTCCCCATGGGCTCCAGGACTTCCTTGGCCACCCGAATGGCATTGGGCACCCCGGAATCCAGTACATCGTACGTATCCACCAGCAGGATGGCGTTATCCGGATAGATTTCCGCAAACCGTTTGAACGCCGTGTATTCATCATCATAGTACATGACCCAGCTGTGGGCCATGGTCCCGCTCACGGGAATGTTGAACATCTGCCCGGCCAGGACCGTTGCTGTACTGTTGGCGCCACCGATGTAGGCAGCCCGGGCCCCATAGACCGCCGCATCCATGTTGTGGGCCCGCCGGGCGCCGAAATCAGAGACACCCCTTCCCTGGGCGGCTTTGACGATCCGCTGGGCCTTGGTAGCAATCAAAGACTGGTGGTTGATCTCGCAAAGGATGGCCGTCTCTACCAGCTGGGCGTCGATGAGGGGGGCATAGACCGTGAGCAGAGGTTCATCAGGATAGATGATGCTCCCTTCCGGCATGGCATAGACACTGCCCCGGAACTGGTAGGTTTCCAGCCACTGGAGGAAGGGCTCACTGAACACGTGGAGACTCCGCAGATAGGAAATATCTTCTGTGGAAAAATGCAGATTTTCCAGGTAGTCCAGGACCTGTTCCAACCCGGCAAAGATGGCGAAACCGCCGTCATCCGGATTGTTCCGGTAAAATACATCGAAGGACACATAATCATCCCGGTCCCGTTCTTTATCTTCAAAATAGCCATTGGCCATGGTCATTTCGTACAAGTCGAACATCATGGACAAATTCCTTGCGTCAAATTGTTTCATGGGTCTCCACCTTTCCAGGTACATTATTTGTAACCCATTGTACCACAGTTTGTCCGTTTTCGGAAAAATAAATTAAAAAGGGGGATGTTGCACAGGACGTGCAACATCCCCTTCTTAATTTACTCTCTCAGGACCCCTTCGAAACGTTCCTGAACTTTCTTCACCACCTGATTGATGATGTCGTTGATTTCCTTGTCCTTCAATGTCCGTTCCAGATCCTGGAAGGTCAGGCTGAAGGCCACGCTCTTGCAGCCGCTCTTCACCTGCTTGCCGCTGTACACATCGAACAGCCGCACATCCTTCAGCAGCGGGCCGGCTTGGGTGCGGATCTCTGCCATCAGGTCCACGGCGCTGACGGTCTTGGGCACCACCACGGCGATATCCCGGCTGGTGCTGGGGAACTGCGGGATATGGGTGAACTGAGGGATCCGTTCCGCCCCATCCACGAAGCTGCTCAGATCCAGTTCCAGCACGAAGGTTTCCCCGCTGAGGCCGAACCGTTCCTGGACCTGGGGATGGAGGGCCCCCATGAAGCCCACAGCTTTCCCGTCATGGAGCACCGTACAGCTCTTGCCAGGATGGAGGAATCTCTCTTCCGGTTTGGCGTAAATCACCCCGCTGGCCTGGAGCACTTCCAGCACCCCTTCCAAGTCCCCTTTCAGGTCGAAGAAGTCCACAGCTTCCTTGCTTTCCGTCCAGTTCAGTTCGTTCCGTTTGCCAGCCAGCACCAGGCACAGGCGGGTCTTTTCCGCAGGTTGTTCCGTCAGCGGCAGGGCCTTGGGCAAGAATACCCGGCCTACTTCAAACAGGGCTACCCGGTCGTTCTGCCGGGCCAGGTTGTAGGCAGCGGTGTTCAGCAGGCTGGGCACCAAGGTAGTGCGCATGGTCCGGAAATCATCGCTGATGGGGTTGATGATCTGGATGGCCTGCCGACGGCTGTCGTCCGCGTCCAGCCCCAATTTATCGAAATCTCCGGCGTTGATGAAGGTATAGGTCATCACTTCGTCCAGCCCGGCATCGGCCAGGTAATTCCGGATCTTATCCTTCACGTCTTCGATAGGAGCCTGCCCGCCCCGGGCCATATCCAGCTGGGGCAAGGTGGACGGGATCTTGTCATAGCCGTACATCCGGGCCACTTCTTCTGAAAGGTCCGCATCGCAGGTACAGTCATTCCGCCAGGTGGGCACGGTGACCAGCCAGCTGCCGTCGGCCTGAGGTTCCACCTGGAACCGTAGCCCTTCCAGGATGGACCGCATCTGGGCATCGGTGATTCCTTCCGTGCCGATCCGCCGGCGCAGGGCTTCCGGAAGGGCCTTGATCTTCACCGGTTCCTGGGGCACCGGATAGTCTTCCACCACACCGGCTACGGCCTTGCAGGCACCCATCTCTTCCAGCAGATGGACGGCCCGGTCCAGGGCATCATGATCCCGGATGGTATCCACCCCCCGTTCGAACCGCTGGGAAGCCTCGCTGCGCAGGCCCAGGTCCTTGGAGGTATGCCGGATGCTGGGACCGTAGAAGGTGGCGGATTCCAGCATCACGTTCACGGTCTTGCCGGTGACTTCTGTGGCTATGCCCCCCATGACACCCCCCAGACCGATGGCTTTTTCCGGGTCGGCGATGACGATCATGTTGGGATTCAGCTCCCGTTTCTGGCCGTCCAGGGTCACCAGGGTCTCCCCTTCCTGAGCCCGGCGGACGATCCAGGTGTGGTCTGCTACCGTGTCATAGTCGTAGGCGTGCATGGGCTGGCCCAGTTCCATCATCACATAGTTGGTCACGTCCACCACGTTGTTGATGGGACGGATATTCACGGCCCGGAGCAGTTTCTGCATCCACTCTGGAGACTCCGTCACCTGGATATCCTTCACCATCCGCATGGCGAACCGAGTGCACAGATCTTTGCACTGGATCTCCACTTTGGCACAGTCGGCTGCGCTGCCGGCGGCTTCATCCCGGGTGGCCAGCTTGGGCAGGCGCAGGCTCTGTCCCAGTACCGCAGCGGTTTCCCGGGCCAGGCCCAGCATATTGAAGCAGTCGCTCCGGTTGGCAGTCAGGTCGATGTCCAGCACCACATCATCCAGGCCCAGAAGCTGTTTGACGTCCACTCCGACAGGCGTATTGGCCGGCAGGATGAAGATCCCGTCCCGCTGTTCCGGCAGCAGCAATTTGGCATCAATGCCCAGTTCCCCGGCGCTGCACAGCATGCCATTGGAATCCAGGCCCCGCATCTTAGCGGCTTTCAGGGTCATGCCATTAGGGAGATGGGACCCTACCACCGCCACCGGCACCCTGTCACCCTGGTGCACATTCTGGGCCCCGGTAAGGATCTGGACCAGTTTCCCCTGTCCCAGGTCCATCTGGCAGACCCACAGATGATCAGAATCGGGGTGCCGTTCGATCTGGGCCACCTTCCCGGTGATGACTCCTTCCAGGCCTTCCCCCAGATGGATCACCTGTTCCACTTCCAGTCCCACCCGGGTCAGTTTATCCGCCAACACTTCCGGCGTCACAGGAATATCCACATATTGTTTCAACCAATTAATCGAAGCTAACATTGTCCATTGCCTCCCACTCAGAATTGACGGATGAACCGCAGGTCATTTTCGAAGAACAGACGGAGATCGTCGATGCCGTAGCGCAGCATGGCAATCCGTTCCACGCCCATCCCGAAGGCAAAGCCCTTCATCTTTTCCGGATCGTAGCCGCTCATCCGCAGCACATTGGGATGCACCATCCCGGCCCCCAGGATCTCCAGCCATCCGGAGTTCTTACACACCCGGCAGCCCCTGCCTCCGCACATGACGCAGCTGATGTCCACTTCACAGGAAGGTTCCGTAAAGGGGAAGAAGCTAGGCCGCAGCCGGATCTTCACGCTGTCCCCGAACATTTCCTTGCAGAACAGTTCCAGGGTCCCTTTCAGGTCCGCCAGGGAAATGTCCTTGTCCACCACCAGGCCTTCCACCTGATGGAACATAGGAGAATGGGTGGCATCGTAGTCGTTCCGGTACACGGTGCCCGGACAGATCATCCGGATGGGAGTGTTGGGTTCCCGGCTCTGCATGGTGCGGGCCTGGACCCCGGAAGTCTGGGTCCGGAGCAGGATATCGTCAGTGATGTAGAAGGTGTCCTGCATATCCCGGGCCGGATGGTCCTTGGGCAGGTTCAGGGCTTCAAAGTTGAAATAGTCCGTTTCCACTTCCGGTCCTTCTTCCACTTCGAACCCCATACGCATGAAGACTTTCTTGATGTCCCGCAGGGTCTGGGTCACCGGATGGAGATGGCCCAGGGCCGGTTTCCGTCCCGGCAGGGTGAAGTCCAGGGTCTCGCTGGCCAGTTTTTCTTCCATCTGATGGGCTTCCAGCAACTTCATCTGTTCGTTGATCCGCATTTCCATCTTGGCCCGGACTTCGTTGACCATCTTGCCGATCTTGGGCCGTTCTTCTGCGGCCACGTCTCCCAGGCTCCGGAGAATGGAGGTCAGGGCCCCCTTCTTGCCCAGGTACTGGACCCGGATATTCTTCAGATCTTCCACACTTTTGACTTCGCTGAGATCCTTCTGGATCTTCTCCCGCAGTTCCTGCAGTTTGTCGCTCATTTTCACGCCTCCTAAAAAAATAGAACCTCCGTCCCCACAAGGGGCGAAGGTTCGCGGTACCACCCTATTTTTCACTCATTCAGCCGATAACGCAGCCAGCGCCGGGCCTACTCCGTTCAGTCCGGTTGCTCCCAGGTGAACTTCCCCATCCCTTTCCGTGCGGGGCTCCCACCTGCTCCCCACTCTCTGTGACCTCCGGAAATGCGTACTCTCCTGTTCATAGCAAGGTATGGAATTGAATGGAAATATTATAACACAGTTGAAGAAAGGGGGCAAGGGGGCAGCTGGCTCCCTTCAGTACCTTATAAAGCGGCAGCCTGTTCCAGCTGTTCACTTAAGCGTCCCTGCTCCTTCAGTCTTTGAATATGGGCCCGGGTCAATTTTTTGCAGCTCTTTCCCGGCAGTGTCAGGCCGAACTGAAGCAGTTTCTCCTCGGCGATATCCACCTGGTTTTCGTCAATCACCTGGAGGATTGTCTGATAGGCCTCCATTTCCAAATTGAGAAAAATCTGGCCGTCCAGACAGTTCTCCTTCCCTCCGGCGACTTTTTCCACAAAGAAATCTGCCATTTCCTGGATATCTGCTGTCTTATCCAACAGATGCAGCAGGTGGAAATTTGCCTCCCAGTCTCTGCGGAAAGCAATCTTGGCTCCCTGGGCAGCGTCCAATCCTTCCATGGCAGCCAGGAAAACCAGATTCCCCTGTTCCTGCTGCTTTTGGAGATACTTCAGGCAAACAGGAGTTTGGAGGATTTGTTCCGCCTGCTGCACAATTTTCTTTCTGTGGGTCCGTTCTGCATACTGCTGGACGTAGAAAGCCATCTGATACAAGGTGCCGTCGGGTTCCGCTTTGCCGATTTTCTCCAGGAAGCTGCGGAGCAGTTCCTTTTTCCCATGATAGGCTTCGATACCCGGGACAGGACCACCTTTGATCATGGAACAAAGGATCTTTCCGGCATCCAGCAGATCTGCGCTGTCCGGCTGGCTGTTCCTGACCACCTCGGTCAAGTTGATTTTCTGGGCAGCTTCCAACGAGGAATATTCCGGTAAGATGATGTTGTCGATGCCTTCATGGAGGAGCCAGGCCTTGACTTCTTCATTGCATGGCTGCAGCTGATGGACCGCAAAGATCCGCCCCCAGCCGTGGACTTTCTGGGCCAATCGGAAGATCTCTGCATCCCGGTTCTCCCAATTTTCCATATTCCGCAGCACATGGAAAGTGAATTCATCGGCCTGGCCCAGCTCCCGGAGCCTCTCTTTGTCTTTTTCCTCCCAAGGATGACGGCTCTGGGCTGTCAAGAACAGTGCCGTTTTGATACATTCGATTTCTCCAGAACGTTCCATGAGATTCCAGGCAAAATCCAGCAGATTGTGCACATCCAAAGCGTCCTGGTGCCGGTAGAGCCAGGACCCGAGCGCATCCATATAAGGAAGGAGGATTTCATCCGGATCAGCAAAAAATGCCTTCAGGCAGTTTTCTGCTGCCACCCCATCTCCCTGGCTGGCCAGCCGGAAGACTTTCTTCAAAGGCCGCGGCACCGGCATAGGAACATAGGCGTGGTGATACCCGCCCCCATCCAGGAACCCATCGATGAAAGTATATTCCTGGGATTCCTTGGGAGGGCGCAAGGTAAAATCAGGAAACAGGCTCCCCTTTTCCTCCAGCTCCTGATGGATCTTCTGATACAGGGACTGTTCCCCGGAAGAGGCAATACCCATGGCCCGCCGTCCAAAAGGCCCCCGGTAAAAAGAAAGGAGCGGTCCATCCCCTTCAGCTCCTGTTCTTTTCAGGATAAACGTATCCTTCCAGATCCCTGTATACCGCCCGGCAAGTTGGTTATGGACAGCCTTCAGCAGTTCCCCTTCGGTAAAAGCCTCCTTATTTTCCGCCTTGAGCCGTGCCTTTATGGTAAAACGAGAATAAGGACTTCCCGGAATTTCTTCTTTCCTGATGAGTTTTTCATTCTCCTGCAGATGGGGCTCCTCTTTATCACAGCACACCAGGTCCAGATAGCATACAGGATACGCCACAGCAGTAAATTCCGGATGCCAGTTTCCTGCATTTCCGGGACTGTAAGCATGGACAGCCTCTACAAAAGTATGGGTATCCTGGAAGGACTGGGGAGGAAAATTCCAGTGCAGCTGCCCTCTCCCCACAAAGGGAACTGGATTGAAAATATTGACGAACAGCCATCCAGTGAAATTTGGAACCCTCTGGACTGTAAAATATTCCTCAAAGATTTTTTCCAACTGAGACTGGGGAGCTGGATAATTTCGCAAGATCATAATTTTCCCATCTTTCAGCCGGAATCCGAATTCAATTCCATAAGACATCCCCTCAGTGGGATCATATTCGTAGGATGCCTGCAAAAAAGCAGTCTCTCCGATCATACGGGAAGGCTGCAGGACCAAGAATTTGATTGCCCGCTGTTCCAGCCGTTCCAGCTGTTCTGCCAGCCGTTTCCCCGTTACCCGGCCATAGTTTTCCAGGTCCGTTTTCAACTCCCAGCCAAGTGCCCTCTTTTTCACTGCCATGGTATCCCCTCCCCCTTTTTCTACAGTATACCATATCATCTGTGGCATTTTCTGGACTGGGAAATACAACGGGGAGGGTGAGGGATCTTTTTCTCCCTCAAGGCGCAAAAAAAGAAGGACCGTGATGATCCACAGTCCTTCTTTTTTTGCTGTTTCTGGATTATTTTGGATAGTTGCTGCTGGTGTTCTCTTTCAGCACAACGTCGTGAGCCCCGCCTTCTACCAGGCTGGTAGCGGATACCAGGGTCAGTTTGGCCTTTTTCTGCAGTTCGGGGATGGTGAGGGCCCCGCAGTTGCACATGGTGGACCGCATCTTGGAGATGGTCAGGTTCACGTTGTCCTTCAGGCCGCCGGCGTAGGGCACGTAGGAATCCACCCCTTCTTCGAAGGAGAGCTTCTTGTCGCCGCCCAGGTCATACCGCTGCCAGTTCCGGGCACGGGCAGAACCTTCGCCCCAGTATTCCTTCATATAGGTGCCGTTAATGTTCACCTTGTTGGTGGGGGATTCGTCGAACCGGGCGAAATACCGGCCCAGCATCAGGAAGTCAGCGCCCATGGCCAGAGCCAGGGTCATATGGTAATCGTACACGATACCGCCGTCGGAGCAGATGGGCACGTAGATGCCGGTTTCCTTGAAGTATTCGTCCCGGGCTTTGGCCACTTCGATGACGGCTGTAGCCTGGCCCCGGCCGATGCCTTTCTGTTCCCGGGTGATGCAGATGGAGCCGCCGCCGATCCCGATCTTCACGAAGTCAGCGCCACATTCTGCCAGGAACCGGAAGCCTTCGGCATCCACCACGTTGCCGGCCCCTACCTTCACGGAATCACCGTATTTGTCCCGGATCCATTTCAGGGTCCGTTTCTGCCATTCGCTGTAGCCTTCGGAAGAGTCGATGCACAGCACGTCCGCACCGGCTTCTACCAGGGCCGGCACCCGCTGTTCGTAGTCACGGGTGTTGATGCCGGCGCCTACCACATGGCGTTTCTGGTTGTCCAAGAGTTCCAGGGGATACTGTTTGTGGGTGGAATAGTCTTTCCGGAACACCATGTACATCAGGTTGCCTTCCTTGTCGATGATGGGCAAGGTGTTCAGTTTATGTTCCCAGATGATATCATTGGCCTGTTTCAGGGTGATGTCGCTGCTGCCCACCACCATGTCGGACACAGGCGTCATGAAGTCTTTCACCTGGTCTGCCATGTCCATCCGGCTAATCCGGTAGTCACGGCTGGTGACGATCCCTTCCAGATGGCCGTTCTTGCTGCCGTCGCTGGTCACGGCCATGGTGCTGTGGCCGGTCTTTTCTTTCAGGGTCAGCACATCGGCCAGGGTGCTGTCCGGACGCAGGTTGGAATCGCTGACCACGAACCCAGCCTTGAAGCTCTTCACACGGGCTACCATGGCCGCTTCGCTTTCGATGGTCTGGGACCCGTAGATGAAGGAGATGCCCCCTTCCCGGGACAGGGCAATGGCCATATTATCATCAGATACGGACTGCATGATAGCAGAAACCAGGGGAATATTCAGGCTCATCGCCGGTTCTTCACCTTTTTTGAATTTCACCAGCGGAGTCTTCAGACTCACATTTGCCGGAATGCATTCGCTGGAAGAATATCCAGGAACTAAAAGATACTCACTGAAAGTATGAGCAGGTTCATCATAGATAAAAGCCATTGTATATCCCCCTTTGAAATATTTTTTCCATTTTAGCATCAGTCTGTCACAAATGCAACAGGTTTTTCTCTTTATTCCAGGATAATCTGTGGAAATAGACCGCAGCGGCTGGAATCGGGCTGCGGTCTGGTGTCTATACCTTATTTCGTTTTCAGCCGGCGCAGGGCTCTCCAGGCAATATCCTGCCGGAAATGGGCTCCCTCGAAATGGATCTTTTCCACCGCATCGTAGGCTTTCTGCTGGGCAGAAGGAATGTCGTCTGCCACGGCGGTGACTCCCAGTACACGGCCCCCGTTGGTAAGGATCTTCCCATCCTCTTCCCGGGTACCGGCATGGAATACTACCACGCCATCCATAGCATTGGCTGCTTTCAGGCCAGTAATGGGCAAACCTTTCTTGTAGGAAGCCGGATAGCCGCCGCTGGCCATGACTACGCAGACGGCCGCCTTATCACTCCATTCTACCATGTCAGGGGTCAGGGTGCCTTTGGCACAGGCTGCCATGATCTCAGCCAGGTCGCTCTTCAGGAGGGGCAGTACCACCTGGGTCTCCGGATCCCCGAACCGGGCATTGAATTCCACCACTTTCACGCTGTCCACTTTGATCATGAGGCCGGCATACAAGCAGCCGGAATAAGGCCGTCCTTCCTTGGCCAGGGCATCCACGATGGGGCGCAGCACTTCCTTCACGGTCTTTTCTTTCAAGGCAGCGGTCATCACCGGAGCCGGGCAATAAGCCCCCATGCCCCCGGTATTGGGCCCCTGGTCCCCGTCATTCACCCGCTTGTGGTCTTGGGCAGCCAGCATGGGGACAATGGTCTTGCCATCGGTGAAAGCCAGGAGGGAGGCTTCCTCCCCTTCCATGAACTCTTCGATGACCACCCGGTTGCCGGCGCTGCCGAACTTATGGTGTCCCATCATATCGTCCAGGGCATCCAACGCTTCATCCTTGGTCATGGCCACCACGACCCCTTTGCCGGCAGCCAGTCCGTCCGCCTTGATCACGATGGGAGCGCCTTTTTCTTCCACAAAGGCACGGGCATCCGCCAGGTTGTCACAGACTTTGAAGAAGGCAGTGGGCACCCCATACTTCTCCATCAGTTCCTTGGAGAAGATCTTGGAGCCTTCGATTTCCGCTGCTTTGGCACTGGGTCCGAAGATGGTCAGTCCCCGGGCTTTGAACACATCCACGATGCCTGCCACCAAGGGAGCTTCCGGCCCCACCACGGTCAGGTCGATATCATGCTTTTCCGCCCAGTCTGCCAGGCCATCCAGATCCGCAATATCCAGGTCCACACATTCTGCCAGGTCTTTCATGCCAGGGTTCCCTGGAGCTGCATAGATTTTCGTCACACTCTTGCTTTGGGCCAGCTTCCAGACCAGGGTATGCTCCCGGCCGCCGCCCCCGATTACCAGTACCTGCATGCTATGGCCTCCCTTATTCTGCGCTTTCCAGCTGTTTCTTCAGATAGGCTGCAATGGCCGTATCGTATTCCGCCGTATGGGCAAAGGCTTCCTGAGCCAGCATTTTCCGGGTTTTCAGGTCGATGTCGCCCTTTTCCTTCAGCATGTGGATCAGATCTTCATACCGGTCCGGATTGGTGATGATCACCACATCATGGAAATTCTTGGCAGAAGCCCGGACCATGGCCGGACCGCCGATATCGATGTTCTCGATGGCTTCGGCTTCCGTCACATCCGGTTTGGCAATGGTCTCTTGGAAAGGATACAGGTTCACCACCACCAGGTCGATGGGCTGGATGCCGTTCTTCTTCATGTCTTCCATATGTTTGGGGTTGCTGCGCACAGCCAGGATGCCCCCGTGGATCTTCGGGTTCAGGGTCTTCACCCGGCCGTCCATCATCTCCGGGGTGCCGGTCACGTCGCTCACATAGGTCACCGGGACTCCGGCTTCTTTCAGCACCTTCATGGTGCCGCCGGTAGAGATGATCTCCACCCCGTTATTGCTGAGGAAATACCCCAGCTTCACAATGCCCGTCTTATTGGAAACACTCAGTAATGCTCTGCGAATCTTTAACATGGATCGTTCTCCTTATTTCCGGATTTTCACTTTCCGGCCGTTGACAGTCAGCCGGTCTTCCGCCCACAGCTTCACCACTTCCGGCAGGATGGTATGTTCCTGGACCAGGATCCGGGCCGCCAGGGTATCATGGGTATCTTCGTCCAGCACCGGCACAGCAGCCTGCATGATGATGGGCCCGGTGTCCATCCCGGCATCCACAAAGTGGACGGTGCAGCCGGCGAGCTTCACCCCATAGTTCAGGGCCTGTCCCTGGGCGTCCAGCCCAGTAAAAGACGGCAGCAAGGCCGGATGGATGTTGATGATCTTATGGTACCAGGAATTCACGAAATCCCCACTGAGGATGCGCATGAACCCGGCCAGCACCACCAGTTCCACCCCGGCTTCCCGGAGAGTCTTGTCGATGGCCGCTTCGAAGGACGGCTTGTCCACGAAGTCCTGGCGGGCGATGGCAAAATGGGGGATCCCCATCTTCTCCGCCCGTTCCAGAGCATAGGCCTCCGGACTGTCGCTGATCACCACGGCAATCTCGATGGGCAGGTCTTCTTTTTTGATCTTGTCGGCCACCGCCTGGAAATTGCTGCCCCGGCCGCTGACCAGCACCCCGATTTTCCGTTTATTCACCGAAAGCCCCGCCTTTCATGACGGTCTTCTTGGTCCCAGGCACCACCTGGCCCAGTTCGTAGAAGGTCTCGCCGTTTTCTTTCAAATGGGCCCGGACGGCGTCGGCTTCAGCAGGATCCACCACCAGCACCATCCCCACCCCCATGTTGAAGGTCCGGTACATTTCTTTCACCGGTACATTGCCCCATTCCTGGAGTTTCTGGAACACAGCAGGCACTTCCCAGGCATCTGCATGGACTTCCGCGTCGCAGTCTGCCGGCAGGATCCGGGGGATGTTGTCGTAGAAGCCGCCCCCGGTGATGTGGACCATGCCGTGGAGGTCGAATTTCTTAATCATGGGCAGGATGGTCTTGGGATACAGCCGGGTAGGAGTCAGCAGTTCTTCTCCCAAGGTCTTGCCGAATTCCGGGATATAGGTATCCACCGTGAAGCCCTGGGCTTCGAAGCAGATCTTCCGGACCAGGGAGAAGCCGTTGGAATGGACCCCGGTGGAAGGCAGGCCCAGCAGCACGTCCCCGGCCTTCACCTTGTCCCCGGTGATCATCTTGCTCCGTTCCACGACGCCCACGCTGAAGCCGGCGATGTCGTATTCGTCCTTGGCATAGAACCCGGCCATTTCCGCGGTTTCCCCTCCGATCAGGGCGCAGCCGCTTTCCTTGCAGGCATTGGCCACCCCTTTGACGATGTCGGCGATCTTCTGGGATTCCACCTTGGCGGTGGCGATGTAATCCAGGAAGAACAGAGGTTCCGCCCCTTGGACCAGGATATCATTGACGCACATGGCCACGGCGTCCTGGCCGATGGTGTCATGCCGATCCATCATGAAGGCGATCTTCAGCTTGGTGCCTACGCCGTCGGTCCCGGACACCAGCACCGGATCCTGGTATTTGTTCCCCAGGGCGAAGAGGCCCCCGAAGCCCCCCAGGTCCCCGATGACTTCCGGACGGTAAGTAGCCCGGACACTGTCCTTCATCAGTTCTACGGCTTTATTCCCCGCATCGATGTCCACCCCTGCATCTGCGTATGTAATGACCTTTTTCTCGCTCACGCTGTTTCCTCCTTAGCAACCCATCTCAAACTGTAATTTCGATCCCTTTTTCATTTCCGTATCTGCTCCATCCGGATACCGGGAATTGAAGCAGGCATAGCACATATCATCCGGGTCCAGCACGGACAGGCTGGCCCGCAGGCCTTCCATGGTGATGTAATGGAGGCTGTCCGCTTTGATGTACTGGCGGATCTCTTCTTCCGTCTTGCTGGCGGCGATCAGTTCCTTCCGTTCCGAAGTATCGATGCCGTAGAAGCAAGAATCCATCACAGGGGGAGAGCTGATGCACACATGCACGGCGGTGGCGCCCGCATCCCGGAGGAGCTGGACGATCTTGCCGCTGGTAGTGCCCCGGACGATGGAGTCATCCACCATCACCACGGATTTGCCCGCCACCAGACTCCGGTTGGCATTCAGTTTCAGCCGCACCGCATTGAGGCGCTGTTTCTGGGTGGGCTGGATGAAGGTCCGGCCGATATATTTGTTCTTGGTAAGCCCTTCTACAAAGGGGATGCCCGCTTCCAGGCCATAGCCGATGGCAGCCGGCGTGCCGGAATCCGGGACGGAGATCACCACATCCGCCTTGATGTCTTTGGTTTCCCGGGCCAGGATCCGCCCCATGTTCAGACGGGCCTGATAGACACTTTCTCCGTCGATGATGCTATCGGGCCGGGCGAAATACACATATTCGAAGATGCAGTGGGCGCAGTGGGCCGGCACATGGGTACTGTACATGACGCTCCTGGGTTCTGCTTCTTCATTGTCGATGATGATCATTTCCCCGGGCTTCACATCCCGCACATAATGGGCCCCCACCAGATCCAGAGCACAGGTCTCGCTGGTCACCACCCAGCCGTGGTCCAACCGTCCCAGGCAGAGAGGACGGAACCCGTAGGGATCCCGGAAGGCGATCAGCTGGTCATCGTTCATGATCAGGATGGCAAAGGCCCCTTTGATGGTATCAGCCGCTTCCGCTACCCGTTCCGGCAGGGTCTTTTTCCGGCTCCGGGCAATGAGGCTCAGGACCACTTCGCTGTCCACGGTAGTCTGGAACACCACTCCGTCTTTTTCCAGCTTTTCCCGGAGTTCCGCTGCATTGGTCAGGTTGCCGTTGTGGCTCATGGCCAGGTTTCCCCCATCGTAGAACACTTTCAAGGGCTGTACATTGTAGGGCATGCTGGCCCCGGTGGTGGAATACCGTACATGGCCGGCAGCAATATAGCCATCCAAGCCCTTAAGACCATCCTTGAACACATCGTTCACCAGGCCCATGCCTTTCTTGATGTGCATGTGCCGGCCGTCAGTCACCGCGATGCCGGCGCTTTCCTGGCCTCTATGCTGGAGGGCGAACAGCCCCCAGTAGGTATTCAGTGCTACATCGTCTTTCTTGGAATAGATGCCGAAGACCCCACATTCTTCATGGAGCTTGTCTTCTGCAAAAAAGTTATCCCCCATAGTTCCTCCCGTTTCCTTATGCTTTGGCAGCGGCGGCTCTGGCCTGGGCCAGTTTTTCCCCTTTGGCCTTCACTTCTTCCTGCATCTTCGCTCTGGCAGCTGCCAGCTTCTGCACCAGTTCCGGATGGGCCCCGGCCAGGATCTCCACGGCGAAGATGGCGGCGTTCTTGGCTCCGTTGATGGCCATGGTGGCTACCGGGATCCCGGAAGGCATCTGGACAAAGCTCAGGAGAGAATCCATCCCATTGAGGGGAGTAGCATTGATGGGGATTCCGATCACCGGCAGGGTCGTATAGGCCGCAATGACCCCTCCCAGATGGGCTGCAGCTCCAGCCGCGGCGATGATGGCTTCCACGCCCCGGTCCCGGGCGCCGGAGGCGAATTCTTTGACCAGTTCCGGAGTCCGGTGGGCACTGGCCACCACCACTTCTACTTCCACCCCGAATTCTTTCAGGGTCTTTTCCGCAGGTTCCAGTACCGGCCAGTCCGAATTGCTTCCCATGATAATTGCTACTTTCATTCGTCAGCACCTCCAATGAAAAAAGGCCCATGATACCGCCCGCACAGCCAGTGTTCAAGTTTCTCAGAGCCAAACCACCACAATAATTTTATACTCCTATTCTATCAATGGACTGTTCCCCTGTCAATGTTTTATCGAACTTTTATAACAGAAGTTACACTATCGTTCGAAATAGCCAGTGGATGTTGCAGGAGCAGCATCTCCCTTTTGGGGGTCTCGAGTCTCGCGTTATGAGGCTCGAGACCCGAGACAGGGAGCTGCACGTTTCGTGCAGCTCCCTGTGCAATATGGTATAATAGGAACCAAAGAGGTGATTCCCATGACACAGCTTATTTTGAAACGGCTTTTTCTGACCCTTCTGACCGCTTTCTCCCTCTGCAGTTCCGTTTGGGCGGCGGGAGCTATCCCTGTGCCCAAACCGGGCCGCATCGGTGCTGCTGTTCCCCGCCCCACAGTACCCATCGGTAATTACCAGCGGCGGAATCCCATCCCTACTCCCGTTTATACCCCTGTGACGCCGTCCCGGCCAGTCCAGGTACAGAAGATCCCCCTGCGGCCCATCGTCCAGCCCATGACGGGCAGCCTAGCCCCCACGGGAGAACAGCTGGGAGTGTTCAAGCCCCAGCTGACCTTATTTTCCTGGGCCTCTCCCCGGGACATCGGGACGCCTGTGGGCCTCTCCCGGCTCCACGATCCATCCTATTCCCTGGCCTGGTGGAAACCGGAATCCGCCATCACCCAGGCCGATGTGGCCCAGAGCCGGCTGGCGAGGTTGATGGAAGAGGTGAAATGAATGAAAAAGAGGGTGTTGCACAGAACGTGCAATACCCTCTTTGATTGCGGCTCGCGGCCCGTGACTCGCGGCCCACGAACGGGGTGTGAATTTTTTCACACCCCCTTTTCATTTCACCCACACAATGGTGGCGCCGAAGCCTCCTTCGTTCAAGGGGGCCATTTCTGTCTTCAGCACGTTGGGATGCTGGTCCAGGTATTCCAGGAGACCTTTCCGGAGCATGCCGGTGCCTTTCCCATGGACCAGCCGGAACCGGTCCATGCCAGCCAGCAGGGCGTCGTCGATGGCCTTATCCACATAGGGGACGGCCTCGTCCACGGTCTTGCCCCGGACATCGATCTGCACCGTGGCATCCTGGGCTTTCTTCACAAACAGATTATGGCCCTGGCTGGTGCTCTTCTTCAGGGTCCGGTGGGTGCTCCGGGGCTGGCTGGGAGCTTCCTTCAGCAGCAGGCAGTCCTTCAGCTTCAGGTTCATCTTCATGATCCCGATCCGCACGGTGACTTCCTTGCCGTTCAAGGCCACAATGGTGCCGCTCTGGCCGATCTTCTTCACGTACACCTTCTTGCCCACCGCCGCATTGCCGCTGGTGAGCCCCTGGCCTTCGGGCATGGGCTTCCCGTCAATGGAGAAGTTCTTGTTCAGCACCTTCCGGGACAGTTCCGCCAGCTGTTCCACCTTCCGGCTTTCCACCATGTCCTGGTTGGCCCGAAGCTCCTTCAGGATGGAAGTGGATTCCCGCCGGGCGTTCCGGTACAGTTCGTCCGCCTGTTCCCGGGCCTTCCGCAAAATGGCGTTCCGGCTCTTTTCCAGGTCTTGTTTCTGGCGGGTCAGTTCGTTCTTCAGGTATTCCGCTTCCCGCTGGAGGGAGGCGATCTCGTCCTTCCGGCTTTCGTACTCCCGGCGCTCCCCTTCCAGGTTCTGGAGCACCCGTTCCATATTGCTGTGGCCTTCCCCGATGAAGGTCTTGGCTTCATCCAGGATCTCCTGGGGCAGCCCCAGCCGTTTGCTGATGTAGAAGGCATTGGAACTGCCGGGCACTCCCATGAGCAGCTTGTAGGTAGGCCGCAGGGTTTCCGGATCGAATTCCACGCTGGCGTTCTCCATGCCTTCATGCTCGTAGGCAAAGGTCTTCAGTTCGCTGTAGTGGGTGGTCATGATGGTGAGCACCTTCTTTTCGTACAGGTACTCGATCATGGCCATGGCCAGGGCCGCCCCTTCAGTGGGATCGGTGCCTACGCACACTTCGTCCACCAGCACCAGGTCCCTTTCCCGGACTTCCTCTAGGATGGAGATCATGTTCTTCATATGGCCGGAGAAAGTGGACAGGCTCTGTTCGATGCTCTGTTCATCCCCGATATCTGCATAGACGCCCCCGAACACTGGCAGGATGGCTTCTTTGGCCGGGACGAACATCCCCGCCTGGGCCATGAGGGCGAACACCCCCACGGTCTTCAAGGCCACGGTCTTTCCCCCGGTGTTGGGCCCGGTGATCAAAAGAGTGGTGAAATCGTCCCCCAGGTTGATGTCCAGAGGTACCACCTTTTCCTGGCCCAGGAGAGGATGGCGTCCCTGGGTGATCCGCAGCCGCTGCTGGAGAATCATCATAGGCCGGCAGCAGTGGAGCTTCTGGGCCAGGGCGGCCTTGGCTCCGATGAGATCCACCTGGGCGGCGATGTCCAGGGAGCTGAGGATATTTTCCGCCTCGCTGTCCACGTGGCCGGTGAGAGTACGGAGGATCCGTTCCACTTCAGCCTGTTCCTCCAGCCGGTATTTCTTGATATCGTTGTTCAGGTTCACCACCGCCATAGGTTCCACGAACAGGGTGGCCCCGCTGGCGCTCTGGTCATGGACCACCCCGGGGAAATTCAGCCGGTATTCCTGTTTGATGGGGATCACGTACCGGTCTTCCCGCATGGTCACCAGGGCGTCCTGGAAGTATTTCTGGTTGTTGGGATCATGGAGCAGGCTGTTCAGCTTGTCCTTCACCCGGTTCTTGGCAGCCAGGATCCCGGTGCGCAGGCCCTGGAGCTTCACAGAAGCATTGTCCTTGATATTGCCCTTTTCATCCAAGGCGCTGGACAGCTGCTTGCTGAGCCGGGTGAAATCCCCCAGCTGGGGACCGTAATCCCGGAGGGCCGGGGCGTTTTCCGTATCTTCCAGCAGGAACTGCTTCAGATGCCGGAGCCCGTCGATGGTATCCCCGATGGCCTTGAAGTCTTCCGGCTCCAGGATGCTCCCCACCCGGGTCCGTTTCACCAGTGGGCTGATATCCGTCATGCCCCCCAGAGGCAGCCGTTTCCCTTCGTCCAGCAGTTGGACGGCCTCAGCCGTTTCCTCCTGGGCTAGCTTCACCTGTTCAAACCGGCTGGAGCTCACCAGGTCCAGGGCCAGTTTCCGACCCAAAGAAGTGCCGGCCTGGTCCGCCAGGAGCGCTTTCACCTTATCGAATTCCAATGTATTGACAGCAAATTTCGCCATGCTTACAAAACTCCTCTGAAATAATGGCCCCGGGTAGTGTGGGGACGGTTTTCTTCCACCTGGGTATCCCCGTCCAGTACACCCCGGTACAGGGCGGTCAGTTCTCCCAGCTCTTCAGCAGTATAGCCCCGTCCGTCGATCCGCAGCCGGGCGATGCCGGTCTTTTCCATTTCCAGCACATTGGCCAGCATGGAGAGCGGGTGCCCGTTGAGCACGTGCATCCGGCCGAACTGGTCCTGCTTCAGGGGGAATTTTTCCTTCTTCCGGTCTTCCAGGAAGCCCTGTTCCTTACAATGATAGCTGCAGGAACCTTTGTCCAGGTTCCCCAGGAAGCTGCCTTCCACGCAGTATTCGCTGACCATCATCTCCAGGGCCCCTTCCGCCAGACATTCGATGGGCAAGGGGCTCTTTTTCACCAGGCCCGCCACCTGCTGGAGGGTCAGTTCCGGGGACAGGGTGATTCCGGAAAAGCCCTGTTCCTGCCAGAACAGGATGCTCTGGCTGTTGTAGGCGTTCATATCGTAATCCAGCCACAGGGGCAGCCCCAGATCCCGGGCCATTTCCACCAACCCGTTGTTGGCAATCAGGAACCCGTCCGGCTGGAGGGCCGCCCACTGGCTGAGGGCATTCCGGAAATACTTCAACTGGCCTTCGCTGACGATCCGGCTGGTGGCAGCCAGCCACTGTTTCCCCCGGGCCCGGACCCACCCGCTGATGGTCCGGTAATCTTCCAGGGTCAAAAGGGGCAGGCTGTAGCTGTCGCCCCCCACCAGCAGCACATCGGCCCCAGCGTCCAAGGCTACCTTAGCCTTGTCCAAGGTATCCACCAGCACGCTGAGCTGGCTGTGCTTCCGGGTGCCATGGTTCTCCCGCTGCCGGAGCACTTCCCGGTGCCACACGGCCTTTTTCCGGGGCGGCAGGAAGGCATCCAGCCGTTTCTGGGTCAGTTCCTCCACCGCAGCCCGGCGGGCTTCGTTGATTTCGCTTATGGGCACCATGATCCCGTCATCCAGGTGGCAGATCAGTTCGCCCAGGGCAAATTCCGTAGTCCCCAACCGGTCCAGCTGTTTCCGGACAGTGGCTTCATCCAGGGCGTGCTTCCGGGCCTTTTCTACGATGAATCCGGTGTGGGCGGTGCCGGTGTTCCCCTCTTCATCAGTGACAGTGACTTCCATGGGCTGGCCTAGACGGGCGGTGACTTCCGCATACAGGGGGATCCGTTTCTTGTGGTCTTCCCCGAAATACTGGGCGGCGTACTGCATCAGTTCGTTGTCATAGGTCCGGAACACCCGGTCGTTGAGCCGGATGCCCCGGGGCACAGGGATGGTGACACTGCTGCCGGAGCGGGCCACCGGCACCGGTTTGCCGTTGACGGTCATATGGTCTACGGAAGTGCCCACCCGGCCCCCTACGCTTACCCAGAATTCCAGTCCGTCTCCCAGGTGCAGGTCCCGGTCCAGCTTCAGGGTGCCGGCGGTATGGTCCTTGTTCAGGCTCTGGACCCGGCCCAAGAGCACCCCCCGGTTGTTGGGCCGCCGGTCGCTCATCATGGTCCGGCCGGGTCTCTTCACCATATAGGCAGTGGTAAAGTCACGGTTGAAGATCTGTTCGATGTTGTCCCGGTCTTCCTGGGGCACTTCATAATGGCCGGCCAGATAGCTGTCGATGGCCCGGCGGTAAATATCCGTCACCACCGCCACGTATTCCGGCCGCTTCATCCGGCCTTCGATCTTGAAGGAACGGATGCCGGTCTCGATCAGCTGGGGCAGCACATCCAGGGTATTCAAATCCTTGGTGGACAGGAGGTAATGGCCCGCATCCACCTTGGCCAGCATGTCCTTTCCCTCTTTGTTCACCAGGGTGTAGGGCAGCCGGCAGGGCTGGGCGCACCGGCCCCGGTTGCCACTGCGGCCTCCGATCAGGCTGCTCATCAGGCACTGGCCGCTGTAGCACACGCACAGGGCCCCATGCATGAACCCTTCGATCTTGCCAGGAGTGGTGCTGCAGATGGTCTTCAGGTCCTTCAGGGTGGTTTCCCGAGCCATCACCGCCTGTTCCATGCCGTTGTGGTAGGTGAACACCGCTCCGGCGGAATTGGTCACCGTCATCTGGGTACTGGCGTGGAGGGGCAGTTCCGGGGCCACCTGCCGAGCCACCCGGATCACCCCCAGATCCTGGACGATGATCCCGTCCACCCCGATATTGTTCAGAAAGCACAAGTATTCTCCCAGGTCGGGCATTTCAGCATCATCCACCAGGGTGTTCACCGTTACATAGATCCGCACCCGATGGAGATGGGCAAAGCGGATGGCCCGGGTCATTTCTTCCGGTCCGAAGTTTTCCGCGTAGGCCCGGGCCCCAAAATGGCTCCCGCCCAGGTATACCGCATCGGCACCGGCGAAGACAGCCGCTTCCAGGGCTTCCCAGGTACCTGCTGGGGACAGCAGTTCGATATCTTTTCTTTCCATGATTGCTCCTTCTATTCCTTCTCAAAAGGGAAAGTTTCCCGTTAATCCTTCATCCATGACTTTTTATTTTACCATATTCTTCCAGCTCTGGCCAGCGCCCCCGGGACGCAGGGATATAAGAAAGGGAGGAGGTGTAGAAAAATTCACACCCCCTCCCTTTCTTATGCCCCTGCTCTACCGTACCTGGAACTTGAACACCCGTTCCCGCAAAGGAACTGCCATGTTCTTGCCATAGACGGCCTTGATCTGGTAACCCCCGGGCTGGGTAAAGCTGGCGAACAGGATGGTGACCCCTGGGGATCCAGCCTGCCCTGTAGGGTTCAGGAGAGGCAGGGTAAAAGAATGGCCCAAGTTGACGAATCCCGGCTGGCTGCTCTGGTCCACCAGCACCCACTGGTTCCCACTGGTAGGATTGGCTTCCATGTACAGAGCCACCAGTTCCCCGGCCTTCAGGTCCAGTGTCATGTCTTCCGCAGCGCTGTCCAGTTTATAGCTGGTCAGCAGCCGGGCTCCTTCTGCTACATTGATGGCCTTCAACAGCTTCGTATAGGGAATCGTGGTATCCAGAGGTCCTTCCGGATGGGAAGCAATCTGGACGCCGTTTTCCGCGAACACATACTCTTTGCCCTGGAGATACTGGGCATATTCCGCTGCATTGGTATACAGCAGATCCTTATCCTCCAGGACTTTGCCCCCGGATACATCCAGGTTCAATCCCCCGTAGACCGTCCGTTCCCCTTCTGCCTTCAGGATCACGCTGAACAGCGTGGGCCGGTTCATGGTCACTTCATAGGAAAGGACAGCCTTGCCTCCTGCAGCCTTGCCCAAGGCATTGGCTTTTTCCTTGATCAGATGGTTCAGGTTGTTCTGCTGGTACGCTTCCTTCAGCCCATCCACAAAGGGGACCTGGCCGGAAGCCTTCCCTTCGGAATAGTCCTGGCGCAGCAGTGTGGTATGGCCAAAAGCCAAAACAGGCAGAGGCAGGGCCAGGGTGATCCCCAAGACCAGGGCTGCTGCCGATCGTTTCATATGCATGGATGGATTCCTCCTTCGAGGGGCACAGCCGTCCCCGATTCTTTTCTTTTATTGTACACGAATTTGGAGGAAAGAAGGATGAAGATTTGAAGAACTAAAACACATACCGGGTATGGAACGGCTCCAAGACGGTGCGGTCCGGTTGGAATACGGCTTTTTCGTGGAGGCGGATATCCCTGCGGCTGGCCAGGATGCCTCTGACAAAAGCCCCTTCGTCCAGGGAAATGCCGCCGGTGGCATACAGATAGGCCTTGTCCAAGCGTACCTCCCTTCCCACCTGCAGCTTCCCGAAGACCAGGATCCGAAAATCGCCTTTTGCGGCAAACGGAGCTTCCAAGGTCAGATCCCGGCCGTGGACCAGCACTGCCCGGCCTCGGAGAGGGCTTCCCCCGCTCCAGGAAAGCCGCTCCGTCCCATAACAGAATTGCCCTTCCAGGGGCATTTCCCTCCTCCTGGCATCCGGCAGGGGCCAGCTCCTGACCTGGGAAAACACCTTTTCCTTAGCGTACAAGGCGTGTTCTGCCCAGCCGTTGGCCCAGATCCCCGTTTCCGGGAAAGCTTTCTCCCCTTCTGTACCCGGCATGGTGATTTCATACCGGCTGCCCTGCATCACAGGTTCCCCGGTCCTATGGCGGAGCTGGAGCCGTTCCTGCCGGAGCAGGTCCTGGGTCCCGCCTTTGGTTTCCAAGACAAGAGAGACTTCCGGGCTGTGGGTGCCCCAGGAAACCGGCGGCAGCCTGCATTCTCCATAAGCTGCGAAAAAAGGTTCCCCTTCCCGGATCCGAGCCAGGCTTTTCACCAAGATGGCCCACTGCCGGCTCTCCTGCTGGAGTTTCTGGGTTTCCAGATCCTGGACCGCCAGGCGCAGGAGTGCCCAGGAAAAACTCCCCAGGAGAGCCAGCCCTGCCAGCAGCAAGGGGGTGAGCATCCCGGGCACCCGTTTACTGACCATAGGAAAACACCTCCTGGAATCTTTTTTTCACCCCCGTCTTCCGGTGGACCAGGGTCATTTTCCACAAAAGTCTCCCAGGGGCTGTCTGTTCCACCTGGAAACCTGTGACAGCGATATGCTCCGGGGAAATCGGATTGACCCCGGATTTCCTGCCTTGGGGGTTCCAGGTCCGCCGGTACAGGACAGGACAGCGGGAGGAAGGAGATTCCTTCACATAATAATCCCGCCGGGCGAACCCCGGTCCTCCATAGCACCGCACCACGGTTCCTTCCGGCCCTTCCGCCACCTGCACCTGTTCTACATCGAAAAGGAACCGAGCCTCCAGACGGGCATGGAGATCCTGTTCTATCCGGTCCATTTCCGCCTGGAGACAGAGCTGGCCCAGGGCTCGATATCCATGGGGAACTGCCTGAAGGAGCAGCCCCAGGAGAGCCATGCCCAGGAAAAGTGCCAGATAGCCTTCAGCCACCAGGCTTCCCGGGATCTTTTTCATAGCACCCATAGGTACAAAGGTTCCTTTCTCCCTGGCGAAGGGTCACTTTCCGCAGCACAACCCCCGGCATCCCTTCCACAGGGTCCCGCCGGATTTCTGCCTGGAACACGTTTTCCCAAGGGGGAGGCAGGGTCCCGTTATCCAGCAGGTACACTGCTGCCCGGCTGGCTTCTTCCAGCGTACGCCGTGCCAAGCAGGATTTCAGTCCCGCCTGGAACATTTCCAGGGCCATGAGCCCTCCCAATAAGACACACAGACAGGCTGCCAGTCCATCCAGCAGCAGGAAGCCTGCCTCTTTCTTACGGTGTCCCATAACTCATCCTCCCGGTCACCGGTTCAAAAGTCAGCGTCTGCTCCAGCCCAGGCCGGGATACGTGCCGAAGGGTCAGGGTCAGGGGCGCTTCCACATTCCCCCCCGGCGTGAAGCCCCCGCCAGCCCCGGAAAGGACGATTCCCTGGAGTCCCATCCGGGGAAAGTCCAGGATGGTTTTCCGCCGGGTCCCGGCTGTTGCATAGAACTTTTCCCCATCCGGAGTGCAGCGGAAGCGGATATCATAATGGTGAAGATATTGGGTCCGCTGCTGGAGGGAAGTCAGGGCACCGGCCAAAGCCCGTTCTGCCAAGAGCATCTGTCCCTGGAAAAGCCAGATCCTCCCCAGCCCCAGACAGGGAAGGAGGAGCCCCAGACCCACAAGAGCCAGGCTCATCCCCAACAGGAGATCGGCCAGGAAGAATCCTGGCCGCCGTTTCCTTTCCTTTTTCATGGTTTCTCTCCGGAAGCGTTTCCCTGTTTTTCTCCCAGCTGGTCGCTGCGCACCGTATTGCCATTGCTCAGCTGTGCGGTGAAAATGACCGGATCAGCAGCCCCATCCTGGATCTGGATCCCCTTATAGTCTCGGTTGGGTACGTACTTCCCTTCCACCAGGGCAGCCAACGTCACTTCTTCCCCGCCTTTCTCCATCCGATACAGCTGGGCTCCGCTTTCCAGCAGGGCCATGTCCGAGATCAGCTGGGTGTCCCTGGACTTATTGATGGCATTGCGGATGGACGGCAGCAAAAAGGCAGCCAGGCCGCCTACGATGGCCAGGACCGCCATCAGCTCGATCAGGGTAAAACCAGGTTTCTTTTTCCGTTGGATCGTCTCGTTGCAAGTCATGTTCTTCTTCTCCTTTCAGTTCAATAAGGGCAGACCCTGGATCAGATCACACAGGGGGGACAAGAGGAGGGCCATGAGGCTGGCGCAGCCTCCTGCCAACAGGACCAGCAGGGCCGGTTCCAAAAGGGTCTTCCCGTTCTTCAGCCTGCTCTGGAAATCCTGGTCCAGGATATGGGCTGCTTCCATCAACAGGGCCGGCAGCTGGCCGCTCTCTTCCCCCAGGGCCATGAATTCTACCGTTAAGGGACTGTACAGCAAGGGTGCCTGTCGGGCTGCATCTGCCAGGGAGGATCCAGACAGGACGGCCCGCTCCAGCCTGGCCGCCTGGATCCGAAAAATCCCGGCCGGCAGGATCCCTGCAGCCTGGGGAAGGGCCTGATCCAAGGGCAGTCCGCCCCGCAGGAGCAGTGCCAGGAGCCGTAAGAAACGGATTTCCCAAAAGGACCGGACCAGCCGGGATACCAGGGGACAGGAGAGCAGCCAGCGTTCTCTCCATTTCCAGAGGGAAAGAGAGAGACCCCCCAGGGCCAGACCTCCTAACAGCAGGAACAGAGGCTGGCTCTGGAAAAACCGCTGCACAGCCAAGAGACCCTGGAATCCCCTGCCAGGCTGCAGCCCCAAGGAGGCGTACAGATCTCCAAACAAAGGCAGCAGCCACCAGCAGAAACAGACCGTGATGACCAGGGCCAGGCACAGGACTAGAGCTGGATACAAGCAGGCTTGGAGGATTGTTTTCTGATTCTCCCGTTTTTTCTGATAAAAAAGAGCCAATTGTTGGAAAATAAATGGCAACTGCCCGCTGTTCTCTCCTGCTTCGGCCAAAGGCGCTGCCAAGTCCCCTGCCTGTCTTTTCTGCCGGGCCAGCACCTGGGAAAGAGACATCCCCCGCTGCAGATCCCGTTCCAGCGCTCGGCAGAAAGCCGCAGCTCCCAGGGATCCGTGTCCCTCCAGGGCCCGCAGAGCCCGGAGGATGGGCAGCCCGCCCTGGAGCAGGAGTCCCAGCTTGCGGAAAAAAGTCTCCCGTTCCAGATTGGACAGTCCTTTCCCTCCCAGGAAGAGCTTCCGGAGCGGACTGACCGGACGGACCTGCAGGATATGAGGGAACTGACCGGCCAGTTCCAGCCCCGCATCCTGGAGGCTTTCTGCAGCCATGATCCCTTGCAGGACTCTCCCTTCCCGGTTCCTGGCTTTCCAGCTGTAATAGGGCATTTCTTCACCTCCCTTCTCTTACTCCCTTTCGGGACAGAAAGGAAAAATCCTTCCCACACCGTCATTAAGTGCAAGAAAATCGGCATTTCGTGAAAAAAGGTTCTTTGTCAAATGTTGGGGTAAGCTCCAATTCATCTACCACACACGGACGTGAGCGATTTTTGCTCATGTCTGTTTTTATTTTAATTTCACCATCGAAAGCAGTAAAATCCGAGAACGGAATC
>NZ_JBQOUY010000026.1:0-34046 GCF_052216985.1 Acidaminococcus nyctereutis | reverse complement strand
AGAAATTTGCAAGCAAATTTTTTGAATGTACAAACCCTAATCTGCTAACGATAAGATATTCGTTTCTATATCCAGCACGATACTGGTTCTACACCTTCAAAAGAACCTGGCCATGGGGACAGGTTCTTTCCAACGGCTCGAGACTCACGACTCGAGACCCGAGACCTCAAAAAGAGGCTGTTGCTCACGCAACAGCCTCTTTGATCATTTTTCTTTCCCTTTATCCAGCATGTTCTGGATTTCCTGCATGAAACTGTTTACATCGGCAAACTGGCGGTACACGGAAGCGAAACGGACATAGGCGATCTGGTCGATCTTTTCCAGGTGGGCCATGACCACTTCTCCGATCTTCGTGGACTTCACCTCATTCTCGCCGGAAGCCCGGATTTCATTCTCGATCTGGTTCGTCAGGCTCTGGATCTGTTCATAGGTGAAAGGCCGCTTTTCAAAGGCCCGCAGGAGGCCTGCCAGGATTTTCTTGCCGTCGAACATTTCCCGCCGGCCATCCCGTTTGATGACCAGGAGGGGGATCTGTTCATATTTTTCGTAAGTCGTGAAACGCCGTCCACAGCGGGGACACTCTCTCCGACGCCGGATGGACGCCCCCTCTTCAACGGAACGGGAATCAATGACACGGCTATCTTCGCAGCCACAGAATGGGCATTTCATAACCTACACCCCCTGCTCCTTATTTGTTGCGGATCCAGGGCGGAATCTCCGAAGTGGGAGAAGTGAAGCTGCTCACCTTAGAGCCGGCAGCTTCTTCTGCAGCCCGGGTGATCCGGCTGGTAGAAGTCTGGGGTTTCACAAAGGAAGCCGGTTTCGGAGCAGCAGTGGCAGTCGGTTTCCCTTCATCGATCCCGGTAGCAATGACGGTGACACGGATTTCATCTTCCATGTTTTCATCGATATTGGCCCCAAAGATGATGATGGCATCCGGATCCACTACATCGGTGATGATCTTGCTGGCTTCGTTTACATCCATCAGGCTCAGGTTGGGGCCGCCAGTAATATTCAGCAGCACGCCTTTGGCGCCTTCGATGGTGGAATCCAGGAGCGGGCTCTTCACTGCATTTTCGGCAGCAGCAGCAGCGCCCTCGTCCCCTTTGGCCGTACCGATCCCCATCATGGCGGAACCGGCGTTGGTCATGACAGCCTTCACGTCGTTGAAGTCCACGTTGATCAGGCCGGGGACACTGATCAAGTCAGAGATCCCCTGTACGCCCTGGCGCAGCACATCATCGGCCAGTTTGAAAGCATCTTTCATAGAAGTCCGTTTATCTACTACCTGGAGCAGACGATCGTTAGGGATGGTGATCAGGGCATCCACCTTGGCTTTCAGGTTGGCAATCCCCTGTTCCGCCACGTTGAAACGGCGGCGTCCTTCAAAGGAGAAGGGTTTCGTCACAACGCCCACGGTGAGGGCGCCGGCCTGTTTGGCCATTTCCGCCACCACATGGGCAGCCCCGGTACCAGTACCGCCGCCCATGCCGGCAGTGATGAAGACCATGTCAGCCCCTTTTACGCACTCTGCCAGTACGTCTTTGGATTCTTCTGCAGATTTTTCCCCGACTTCCGGGTTGGCCCCTGCACCCAGGCCTCTAGTTTCGTCCTCACCGATCTGGATCTTGGTGGGGGCGCTGGATTTTTTCAGCTGCTGCGCATCGCAGTTCACGGCGATGAATTCCACACCCTGCAGTCCGGCTTCGATCATGCGGTCTACCGCGTTGTTGCCGCCGCCGCCTACACCGATGACCTTGATCTTTTCCAGGGGCTGATCCATCGTATCTTTGTCTGCCTCAAACATGTTTCATGGTCCTCCTCATCTATTGTGTGATAAGATACTTATTTCTTCGTACACTACATCTAGTATACCATTTAACAGATAATATTTCATCCCCATTTTGGGGAAAATTTTACCGATGCAAAACAAGAACGTTCACAGGAATCTGCTCGGCAGATTCCCTCCCTCGGCCTGTAACCAGTGACCATTGACCATTGACGGCCGCGAAGCGGCCTCTCAGCTCCCCAGCAGCAGCCGCCGGATGATGGCGATGTTGTTGAAGATCCGCAGGCCGAAGGCGATCAGTGCCACGTAATACAAATCGATCCCCAGCCGGTATCCGAAATAGCACAGGAGCACTGCGAAGATCCCATTGGCAAAGAAACCGCTGAGGAAGATCCGGTGATTGAAATGGCCTTCCAGGGACGAACGATATCCGCCGAAGGCCGCATCCAAACAGCCCATGAAGGCCACCGCCACCAGTTTGCTGTACATAGGGGGCACCACAGGGAACCAAGCTCCCAGGGCGATTCCCGCTGCCAGTCCCACCAATGCGTAGATCATCCTTTGCCACCTTCTTCCGTCTTGGCATATTCGAAATGCCGGGTCCCCTTATACGCCGGGATCACCACATCGTCTTTTCTCTTCACATCCACCGTGATGCCCCAGAACTTCAGGGTCTCCACCACTCCGCCCCGGAGCCGCAGGGCGCTTTCCAGGGTCTTAGGGTCCCCGATGGCCCGGATCTCATAGGGCGGTGTGAAACGGGTATTGTTCACAGAGACCGTAGGCCCGGCACACCGCACTTCAGAAATATCCAGCAGCCGTTCCTGATTGACGGAAAGGGCTTCCGCCCCGGCAGCCCGGAGCTCATTCAGGAGCCGGAGCAGGTCATCATCATGGATCACATACAGGTTGGGATTTTCCCCGGCCTTGGGCGTCACCTGGCTGTCATTGACGACTACCAGCACACCGGGACCGTGGAGGGGCACTTCCCCAGCTTTGATCTTCAAGTCGTTCAGGACTTTCCGATCTCCTCCTGTCCCCTGTGTCTCCATTTCTTCCAACTTATTGGCCAGGGCTTTATTTTCTTTCTCCGCATTCTTCAGTTTTTCCACAAGATCTTCCGCCCGCTGCTGGTTCACAGACTGTTTGGCCTGTTCAGCACTGCGGAATTGGGTCGAGATCATGGCTCCCACGATCAGACACACCAGGAAAACGAAGAATTTCTCTCTCGGACTGTGCACAGCCATGCCATTCTCCTAACTACAGTTTGATATAGGGTTTTTCGTAAGTCAGATCGATATATTGGGCCTTGATCTTTTTTGCTTCCAGCTCCTGACAGATGGACTGGAACACTTTCAACTTGTTTTCAGCATTTTCATACGTCCCCAGGATCACCGGGATGCCATTGTGGAGATAGATCTTGAGGTTCTTGCTCTCATCCACATGGATCTCCATGATCCGGTCCCGCAGACCCGGATCCAGTTTCCCCAGGAAGCCCAGGATGCCCTGTATCTCTTCATCTTCGGTCACATCCCCCAGTTCTCCCTGGGCAATATGCCAGCCGGAAACAAAGGGCGCCTCCCCGCCGGTGATCCCATCTGCCACACCGATGATATGGCCTGTAGGATCCACCTGGGCATACTGGCTTCCTTCCATGGCCACATACAGAGCCGGCTTCCGGTCCGTGATCACCACTTTCAGCACATTAGGCCAGCCCAGGGCCAGGTCCGCCTTTTCCACCCGGTAATCGGCCCGGAGGCTGGAAAGCAGTTTCTTCCGGTTGATATTGAAGATATTCAGAGGTTCTCCCGCATCCCCCATCTCCCGGACTTCTTCCAGCGTCACCGCCGTATCCCCCACGACCTGCAGCCGGCCAAAAGCCAGCCAGGGTTGGTGGAGCAGCACATAGGAAGCGATGAACAGCAGGAGCGAGGCCAAAAGCAGAGCCGCCCGTGCCTTGTTCAGCCGGCACCGGGGACGGCGGCGGCTCCTTGTTGGGCCGGGCTTTCCAGCTTCCGTCCCTGCCGGATGGTTCCGTTTTTTCCGGAACAGGCTTCTCCGTTCCTTCTTTTCCGGAGTTTCTCCTTTTTCTTCCTGCCGGGACTGGAACGTTTCCCGTCCCGCCGCCCGATCCTCCAAAGCCCTGGCTTCTTCCTCTTCGGTCCGGCCGTAGATATAGGCCTGGGCTTCCTGCCGGATCTTTTCCCGTTCCTTCTGCCGCTCTTCCGCCTGTTTCCTGGCTTCTTCCTGGCGCAGCCGGGCGGCCCGCATCTCTTGGCGGAAGCTGCTGGTCCGGCGTTCCCGTCTGCTTTCTTCTCCTTGCCGGCTGTCGGCCGGGGCAGTCCGGTCTCCCTCCTGTCCAGGCCGGACCTCCCGATCCTCTGCCTGTCTTTTTCCCCGGAGGTTTTCCCGGGCTTCCCGGTGCCCCTGCCCGATCCGGGGCTGGAGCCATTTGGGCCTCATCATATCAATGGGCCGTCTTCAGGATCTTTTCGCACAGATCCGGGAAGGAAATGCCCATAGCTGCCGCTGCTTTGGGGATCAGGCTGGTGGCCGTCATCCCCGGGATGGTGTTCACTTCCAGGACGATGCAGTCCCCGTTGTCTGCCAGCATCAAGTCCGTCCGGGCCACACCGCTGCATCCCAGGGCTTCGTAAGCCGCCACGGCGATCTTCTGGAGCCGCTGGGTAGTCTCTCCATCGAAAGGAGCCGGACAGGTATAGGTAGTGGCCCCTTTGGTGTATTTATTGTGGAAATCGTAGAAGTTCTCATGGGGTTCGATGAGCACCAGAGGCATGGGGACGGCCCGGCCGTCTTCTCCCATCATGACCCCAGCGGCCACTTCCTTGCCCGTGAAGAAGGCTTCGCACAGCACATGGTCGCCGTACTTGAAAGCTTCCTCCAGGGCATCATCCAGCTGCTTTTCGTCTTTTACGATCACCACGCCGATGCTGGAGCCCTGGGTGGCCGGTTTCACCACACAGGGGATCCCGATTTCCTTCAGGATCCGGTCCTTGGGTCCTTTATCCAGCTTTTTATCCAGGAAGATGCATTTGGCCGTGGGTACATGGTTGTTCTGGAACAGATGCTTGGTATAGACCTTGTCCATAGCCAGGGCGCTGGCCAGGACGCCGCTGCCCGTATAGGGGATCCCCAGCATTTCCAGGATCCCCTGGAGCCGCCCGTCTTCCCCATAGAGTCCATGGACCGCATTGAACACCACCTTGGCCCCGGATTCCTTCAGCTGATCCACGATATGTTCCGGGTCCAGATCGATGGCCACAGCATCATACCCTTTTTCCTTCAAGGCGTCCAGGATGGCAGTCCCGGTATGCAGGGACACTTCCCGTTCTTTAGAAGGTCCGCCCATGACCACTGCCACACGATCTTTTTTATCCATTATCCATTCCTCCGTTCCAATGCCTGTACCAGATGTTCACTGAGTTTGTAGATATCCCCGGCCCCGATGGTCATGATCAGATCCCCGCTCTGGGCCTCCCGTTCCAGATGATCCAGGATGGTGGGCTGATCCGGCAGGTATTCTACCTGCTGACCGGTAGTCTCCCGGACTTTATCTGCCAGCATCTTCCCTGTGACGCCAGGGATGGGATCTTCGCTGGCAGCATAGATATCCGTCACGATCAGCTGGTCTGCATCTTTGAAGGCTACGGCGAATTCGTCCAGGAGCAGCTGGGTCCGGGTATACCGGTGAGGCTGGAACACCACGGTCAGCCGCTGGGGATGGGTCTGCCGGGCCGCTTTCAAAGTCGCTTCGATTTCCGTAGGATGGTGGGCATAATCATCCACCACCCAGATACCGTCCACTTTTCCCTTGGTCTCGAACCGGCGCTTGGCTCCGCTGAATTTCTCCAGGGAGGCCAGGATCTCTTCCAGCGGGAGCCCCAGCTCCCGTGCCGCAGCAATGGCCCCCAGGGAATTGAGCACATTATGCCGGCCGGGAATGATCAGATGGCCCCGGCCGATGGTCTCTCCCTTGTACACCACATCATAATAGGTGCCGTCCGTACCATAGCTGATGTCCTTGGCCTGGTAATCCGCATCCTGGCTGTCGATGCCGTAGCTGATCACCCGTTTGTCCGTATGTTCCCCGATGGTCCGCACCTTGGCGTTGTCATAGCAGAGGACGACACAACCTTCGTCCTTGATCTGGGACACGAACTGGGCAAAGGCCTTCTGGATGTTTTCTTCGCTGCCGTAATGGTCCAGGTGGTCATCTTCAATATTGGTGACCACAGCGATATAAGGACGGAACTTCAGGAAAGAGCCGTCACTTTCGTCCGCTTCCGCCACCACATAATCACTCTTCCCGTTGGCAGCGTTGGAACCCAGGTTGTTCACGATGCCCCCTACCACGATGGTAGGATCCAGGCCGCAGTCATAGGTGATGCAGCTGAGCATGGAGCTGGTGGTGGTCTTCCCATGAGCCCCGGCCACAGCGATCCCTTTGTGCTTGTTCATCAGATAGGCCAGCACGTCGCTCCGATGGATCACCGGCACCTGCCGGCGGTGCGCTTCCACCAGTTCCGGATTGTCCGGATGGATGGCGGTAGAGACCACCACCACTTCCGCCCGCTCGATCTGGCAGGCGGCGTGGCCGATGAATACCAGGGCGCCTTCCTTGGCCAGCTTGGTAGCCATATAGCCCGGTTTGGCATCGGAGCCGGACACATGGTAGCCCCGTTTGATCATCACGTAGGCCAGGGCACTCATGCCGGCTCCGCCGATTCCAATGAAATGAATGTTTTTAATCGTATCCAGATCAACCAATGGTCGTTCCTCCTATTTGTTCCGTTCTGCCAGCTCCATAGCAGCTTCCGCGATGGCATCGGCTGCCTGGGGCATGGCTGCCCGCAGGGCACTGCGGTGCATGGTTTCCAGCCGTTCCGGTTCCTGGAGCAGCTTTTCCACTTCTTCCAGGAGCCAGTCCCCCGTCAAGTCTTTATCCAGTACCACCAAGGCCGCTCCCTGGGCTGCCAAAGCCCGGGCATTGTATTCCTGGTGGTTGGCAGTGGCGTAGGGATAGGGAACCAGGATGGAAGGGATCCCTTTCACCATGAGTTCCGCCAGCCCGATGGCTCCTGCCCGGGAAACAGCCAGGTCGGCGGCCGCCAGTGCCAAGGGCATATCGTGGAGATAGGGCACCACGTGGATATTCCCGGCATGGAGCACCTTATCCCCCACCGCTTCCGCATGTTTCTCATAACCGGTCGTGCCGGTGGCATGGAGGATCTGGATCCGGGGATTCCCGGCCAATTCCTGCTCCACCGTCACCATGGCCTGGTTGATGGTCCGGGCTCCCCGGCTGCCTCCAAAGGCCAGCAGGGTCGTCTTCTCCGGATCCAGGCCGAATTTCTTCAGTCCCTCTTCCCGTCTGGCTTCCAGGATCTCCTGACGGACCGGGTTCCCGGTATAGACTTTTTTGGCATGGGAAGCAAAATATTTGCTCCCTTCTTTATAGCCCAGGAAGACTTCATCCACGAACCGGGAGAGGATCTTATTGGTGACCCCGGGCATGGCATTCTGTTCCTGGATGCAGGTAGGCACCCGTTTCATGGCCGCCCAGAACAGGATGGGGCCGCACACATAGCCTCCCGTGCCGATCACCAGATCCGGATCCAGCCGGTTCAGCAGGCTGTAGGCTTCCTTCATGCCCAGGACCAGTTCACAGGCACTTTTCAGGGTGCCCAGCCCCAGGTGACGTTCGAAGCCTGCCACCTGGATAAATTTCAGGGGATACCCATAGCGGGGGATGATATCCTTTTCCAAGCCTTTTTGAGTCCCCACAAAAGTGATTTCACAGTCAGGGTCCAGCCGCCGCAGCGCTCCGGCAATGGTCAGTGCCGGATAGATGTGGCCGCCGGTCCCCCCGCCGGACAGTACGACTTTCACGCTTCTGCCTCCTTAGCCAGATCATGGACGATCTGTTTGAAGACCCGGCCCCGTTCCGGGAAATTGGCGAACATATCATAGGAAGAACAGGCCGGGGACAGGAGCACCACCTGGGGTGCTTTAGCCAGACTGTACGCTTTCCGCACCGCGTCTTCGAAAGTCCCGTCGATCAGGATGATGTTCTTCACTCCGTGTTTTTCGGCGGCTTCATAGAACCGCTGCCGGGCTTCTCCCAGAAGGATCAGGACATCGGTCTTGGCCTTCACTGCTTCCATCAGATCATCCAGGCCGGTCATCTTGTCGTGGCCTCCGGCCAGGAGGATCACATGGCCGTCTTTGAAAGCTTCCAGGGCCTTGATGGCGGAATCGGTATTGGTGGCTTTGGAATCATTGTAGTATTTCACCCCGTTGATGGCGGTCACATATTCCAGCCGGTGTTCCACGCCCCGGAAGGCCTTCAGCACCTGGGCCATGTTCTCGGCCGTGACCCCGGCGAAATGGGCGGACAGACAGGCAGCCAGCACATCCTGTTCGTTATGGGCCCCGAAGATCTGCAGATCGGATACCTGGCAGATTTTTTCCTTCTTCCCGTCCAGGGCCAGGGTGAACCAGCCATCCTCGATGAAGCCCCCTTCCGGCAGCACTTTCTGGGTGCTGAACCAGACAACCCGGCTTTTGGCCCTGTCTCCCAGCTTGCTGGAAACCGGATCGTCGGCGTTGAGGATCAGGATCTGGTCCGGTGTCTGGAAAGCGAAGATCTTGCTCTTGGCCGCCACATAGCCCGCCATATCCCCGTGCCGTTCAAAATGGTCCGGGGTGATGTTCACGATACAGGCCACATCGGGCGCCAGGCTGGTGGTTCCTTCCAATTGGAAGCTGGACAGTTCCGCTGCCACCCAGGAATCCTGGTCCAGGTCCTGGAGTTCTTTGCTCAGGGCAAAGCCGATATTCCCGGCCACCGCGGTCTTCACCGGCAGGGTAGCTAGCATCTTCCCCAGCAGAGTGGTGGTGGTGGTCTTGCCATTGCTGCCGGTCACAGCGCACCAGTGGCCTTTATACAGCCGGCTGGCTTCTTCCGCTTCGGCGATGATCTCCATCCCCAGTGCCCGGGCTTTCTTCACCGTTTCCGTCGTAAAGGGGATCCCGGGAGAGATGATGAAGAGGCGGCACTGTTCCAGAAAAGGTTCCGGATCCTTCCCACAGATGTATTCCCCTCCCCGGTCCTGGAAAGCCTGCAGCCAGGCCGGATCCAGTTCTTTTGTATCATCATTGTAGAGGATCACCCCAGCCCCTTTTTGGGCCAGGACTTCGGAAACCCCCTGGCCGCTGATGCCGGCCCCATACACAAAGATCTTTTTCTTGTCATCCATGAAAGATGCCCCCCAGTATATGATTATCGTTCAGGAATCGGCTGTACAAGCAGCCGACTTGGTCTCGAGTCTCGGGTCTCGAGTCTCGGGCCACTGGAAAGAACCCGTCCTTCAGCCTGGTTCTTTTGAACCTCCAGAATCAGTACCGTCCTTAAAACAGTACCGATCATTTTATCTTGAAAAAGTCAAATTTCCTTCATTCAAAAATTTGCCTGCAAATTTCGCCTTCGGCTCGAGACTCGTGACTCGAGACCCGTGACCTTTTACCTGGCCAGATACATCCCCACGCCCAGGAGCGAGAACAGGCAGCTGGCCAGGAAGAACCGCTTCACCACGGTGACTTCTTTCCAGCCTCCCAGTTCAAAATGGTGGTGCAAAGGCGCCATCCGGAAGATCCGCTTCCCGTGGGTCATCTTGAAATACCCCACCTGGAGCATCACGGAGAGGGCTTCCAGCACATAGATGCCCCCGATCACCACCAAAAGCAGCTCTGTATGGGTCCCGATAGCCACAGCAGCCACCGCACCACCCAGAGCCAGGGAACCAGTATCCCCCATGAAGCATTTGGCCGGGTGATGGTTGTAAATGAGGAAGCCCAGGCAGCAGCCCACGATGGAGAGAGCAAACAGGGCTTCCGGCAGCAGGCAGCTGGCAAAGCCGATATAGGCAAAAGCCAGCATCACCGGGACGGTCACACTGGAAGCCAGCCCGTCCAAGCCGTCGGTCAGGTTCACGGCATTGGTGGTCCCCACCAAGAGCAGCAGCAAAAACAAGTAATACCCAGCGCCCAGGTCCAGGGTGGTATTCACCAGGGGTACCCAGATCCGGGTGCTGTACACCGTCACATCCCCGGGATAGAACAGGTACACCGCCGCTACCAGGATCTGGAGAGCCATCTTCTGTTTGGAAGTGAGGCCCAGGTTCCGCTTGAAGAAGATCTTCAGGCCGTCATCGATGAACCCGATGATCCCATAGCCCACAAACAGCCACAGGGCCACGATGGTCCGGGCATCCAGGGGGATCCACAAAAGGGACGCCACAATGGCCGCGGCGATCATCATCAGGCCCCCCATGGTGGGGGTGCCGTTTTTCTTCAAATGTTCTTTGGGCCCACATTCCCGGATGCTCTGGCCGAAATGCCATTTGTGGAGCAAAGGCAGCAGGAACCGGCCGAAAACAGCCGTCAGGACAAAAGAGGTCACCAGGATCCCCAGGCCGCTCAGCATGATGCAGCCTCCTTCCGGAACACTTCATCGATCAGCTTGAAGACTTCCATGCCGTGGGAGCCTTTCAGCAGCACCACATCCTCCGGGCGCACCAGCTGTTCCAACACCCGGGCCGCTTCTGCCCGGTCCTTGGCATAATGGACGGGGACGCCGGCCTTTTGGGCCCCTTCTGCCGTAAAGTGGCTTTCCGGTCCGTAGCAGATCAGCTCATCCACGCCGTACTTTCCGCACCATTCCCCCACTTGGGTATGGCCGCTGCGGGAATGGGCTCCCAGTTCCAGCATATCCGCCAGCACCGCAATGGCCCGGCCCTTCCCCTGGTCCTTCACCACATCTCCCAGGGTCTTGAGGGCTGCTTCCATAGAAGCCGGGCTGGCGTTGTAAGCGTCGTTGATCACCGTCACCGACCCGCAATGGAGGATTTCCTGGCGCATGCCGGTCATCTTCAGGTTGGCCAGTCCCCGGGCAATGGCCTCATCAGGGACACCGTACACTTCCCCCACCGCTACGGCAGCTAAGGCATTCATCACATTGTGCCGGCCGATCAGGGGCAGCTGCACCCGCTGGGTGGCGCCGGTGATTTTGCTCCGGTAGGTGAATACCGTCCGGAGCCCGTCGGCGGCGATTTCCACCGCCTTCACATCGGCATCGCTGTCAATGCCATAGGTATGGACCGCAGCGCCGGTCTGCATGATGCTGACCCGGGGGTCATCCCCGTTGAGGAAGGCATGGTTCTTCGCGGTAAAATCTTCCAGGATCTCGCTTTTCGCCTTGGCGATATTTTCCAGGGACCCCAACAGTTCCAGATGGGTATCCCCTACATTGGTGATCACCGCCCCATCAGGATAGGCGATGTGCTTCATGGCCCGGATCTGCCCCAGGCCCCGCATGCCCATTTCCACCACGGCCATTTCCGTATCTTCCTGGATGGTCAGGAGGGTCTTAGGCAGGCCGATTTCGTTATTGAAGTTGGCCTGGGTCTTGATCACCCGGTATTTTTCCCCCAGCACGGCGGCGATGCAGTCCTTGGTGGAGGTCTTGCCGTTGCTGCCGGTAATGGCGATCACCGTCAGCCCTTTTTTGTCCAGCCGATACCGGCTGGCGATCTGCTGGTAGGCCGTCAGGGTATCGGGCACCACCACACAACGGTCTTCTGGCACTCCTGCCGGCACTTCCGACACCACCGCCGCCCGGGCTCCCTCCTTCAGAGCCTGGGCCACGAACCGGTGGCCGTCGAACTTTTCCCCTTTCAGGGCTATAAACAGACAACCGGGCACAATGGCCCGGGAATCCGTCACTACATCCGTAAACTCTTCCCCGTCTCCCAGAGCCATGGGCACCTGGAGGGCGCGTTTCAGCAAAGCAGCATCAAGCATTGGTCTTCCCCTTCTGGAAAAAGTCCCGTACCACTTCTCCATCATCGAAATGGATGGTCCGATCCTTCAGGATCTGGTAGTTCTCATGACCTTTTCCCGCTATCATCACCACATCTTCCGGTTCGGCATGGGCCATCACATATTCGATGGCTTCCCGCCGGTCGGTGATCTTGTGGATTTCCTTTCCTTCCGGATTGTCTTCCAGCCCCTCTTCGATATCCCGGATAATGGCTTCCGGATCCTCAGAACGGGGATTGTCGCTGGTGACGATCACCTTATCCGCCAGACGGAGAGCGATCTGCCCCATGATGGGCCGTTTTTTCCGGTCCCGGTCTCCCCCGGCTCCGAAGATGACCCACAGTTTCCCTCGGGTGATCTGCCGGGCCGTCTTCAGCACGTTCTCCAGGCCGTCCGGAGTGTGAGCATAATCCACCACCACCGTAAAGGGCTGGCCCGCGTGGATTAGCTGGAACCGTCCAGGCACCCCAGCGAAATCGTCCAGGCCCTGGATGATGTCCTCCCGGGTCAGTCCTTCCCCAATGGCGGCACAGATGGATCCCATCACATTGTACACATTGAATTCTCCGGTAATATGCAGCTTCAGATCCATCTCCCCTACAGGAGTATGGAGGTTCAATTCCATATGGCTGGCGGCCACGTGGAAGGTGAGAGGATATACGTCGTTGTCCTTCCCTTTCCCGTAGGTCATGATCTTCGTCTTCACCCGGGGCATGATGATGGCCGAGCTGGGATCGTCGCTGTTGAACACCGCCGTCTTGTTGGGCTTCATCCCTTCATGGAGACGGGTGAACAGCAGGGCCTTGGCTTCCCTGTAGTTTTCCATGGTCTTGTGGAAGTCCAGGTGGTCCTGGGTGATGTTGGTGAGCACCGCCGTATCGTATTCGATCCCTGCCACCCGGTCCAAGGCCAGGGCATGGGAGGAGACTTCCATGACGCAGGTGTCACAGCGGTCTTCCACCATTTCATAGAGCATCTTCTGGAGATCCACTACATCCGGGGTGGTATTGTGGCTGGTGCGCACTTTTTCCCCGATCATCACGTTGATGGTGCCGATGAGCCCCACCTTGTGGCCGGTCCGGGTAAGCAGGGTCCGGAGGATATTGGTGGTGGTGGTCTTCCCATTGGTACCGGTGACCCCGATCATCCGCATTTTTCGGGCAGGCCAGTCGTAGAACCAGGGTGCCAGGGTCTTCACCGCTTCCTGGGTGCTGGGGACCCGGATCACCGTCATCCCTTCCGGCACTTCCGTCTCCTGTTCCGTCAGGGCCGCTGCAGCCCCCTGGGCCGCCGCTTTGGCAATATACTGGTGGCCATCGGTATTGGCCCCTTTGATACATATAAAAAGGCTGCCAGGGCCGGCGGTCCGGGAATCGATGGTCAAATCGCTGACAGTCCGATCCGTCCCATTTCCTGTAACCACGGCGCCAGGCAGCTGGCTGATTACATCCTGCAAATTCCTTTCCATGTTGATCCCCCTTGTAATTGGCAGACATTTGGAAAAAGGATAGTCTGCCAATGATTCAATGGGCCTTTCAGGCCCGGTCTCGCGTCTCGAGTCTCGCGTCTCGAGTCGGAGGCAACAAATTGCAAGCAATTTGTTTTGATACAGTAAACCAAAAAGATTTTTGTCCATCCATAGCCAGGGGACCTGGCTTCCTTCGGCCCGAGACGCGAGACCCGAGACCGATGGGGGCAGTCTGCTGCTCTACTCCCTTACATAAATATTGCTCCGGGCGGTCTTCATGCCCAGCTTCTTTTCGGCGATGCTGGTGATCCGTTCCGGGCTCCGCAGCCGTTCCACATCGATCTTCAGCGTTTCGTTCTCATCCAGGCACTTGGCTTCCTCGCTTTTCAGCTGGATCAGGGCCTGCGAATGGGTGAAATACAGCTTATTCAAGACAATATTCACGAATACTAATGATAATACCAAACACACCAGAAATGCAACCCGACGCAGCTGAATATTTTGCCCCTTTACGGCTTTTTTGGGTCTGACCGGACGGGAAGGCCGGTCATGCCCGGGAATGACTTCTTCCTGGACAGCCGTGGAACCGTAACTGTATGGATGATGAGACGGCCACTCCACGGGTCGACTGTGTTTCTTGGTAACCATGTTGCGTCTCCTTCATTGTTTGCTGTCCGTTCGTTATATTTTTACCGCTCCCCGCAGCCGGGCGCTCCTGGCTCGTGGATTCTCGGCCAGTTCCGCCTCACTGGGGGTGAATTCTTTCAGTTTCTTCAGTTCCGGCTTCCGTCCGCAGACGCACACCGGCAGTTCCGGCGGACAGATGCAGCCCCGCTGGAGCCGTTTGAAGGCCTGTTTGATGATCCGATCTTCCAGAGAATGGAAAGTGATCACTCCGATGCGGCCTCCGCTCTTCAGATGATGGACGGCGGCTTCCATGGCAGCATCCAGGATCTTCAGCTCGTCATTCACTTCGATCCGGATGGCCTGGAAAGTCCGTTTGGCCGGATGGGGACCATCCTGCCGGGCTCCTTTGGGGATGGCGGCCTTGATGATGTGCACCAGTTCCCCCGTAGTCGTGATGGGATGTTCCTTCCGGGCCGCCACGATGAACTGGGCGATCCGTTTGGCCCACCGTTCTTCCCCGTACTTGTAGATCAGACCGGCCAGGTCATCTTCCTTATACCGGTTCACCACTTGTTCCGCGGTCAGGCTGGCTTCCTGGTCCATCCGCATGTCCAAAGGACCGTCATGCATGTAGGAAAAGCCCCGTTCCGGAGTATCCAGCTGGTAGGAAGAGACCCCCAGGTCGAACAGGATCCCATCCACCTGCGGGACCCCCAGCTGATCCAGGACCTGATCCAAGTTCCGGAAATTATTATGGACGATCTTCACCTGGCACCGGGCTTCTTTCAGCCGCTCTGTGGCCGCAGCGATGGCATCCTCGTCCTGGTCGATGCCGATCAGCATCCCTTCCGGCTCCAGCATCTCCGTGATCCGGTGAGAATGGCCCGCGCCCCCCAAAGTGCAGTCCACATAGATCCCTTTGGGATCCGTGACCACCCATTGGACACTTTCTTCCAATAATACACTTTTATGGACAAATTCCATGTCAAACCCCATTCTATCAGTCCAGACGCTGCAGGCGTCTGGCTTCCATCGGCCGCTGACAGTTGCCATTTGACAGCTGACCGCCCCTTACTCAAAATCCAACTCTTCGATCAGTTCCGCCACATCGCTTTCCACGGCTTTGGTATAGTCCGCATAGCGCTGGGCATCCCAGATTTCCGCCTTGTTCCCTACCCCCACGATCAGGGCCGTTTCCCCGATCTGGGCATAGGTCCGCAGATTGGCCGGCAGGAGGATCCTCCCCTGTTTATCCGGCTCTGCTTCACAGGCGCCCCCGAAGATGAACCGGGAGACATCCCGCATCTTCTGTTTGGGCATCATTTTCTGCGCAAAGCTGTTCTTCAGCTTCTCCCAGGCTTCCATGGGATACACATCCAGACAGCCATCCACGCCTTTAGTCACAACAAAGGGTGTTCCCAGGCTTTCCCTCATTTTGGCCGGGACGAACAAACGGCCCTTGCTATCCAGGGCATGTTCAAATTCCCCCATCAACATAAGCCGTCCCTCCTGACCTTGAGAAATAATTCGCCACTTTTCACCACTTTTCACCATTATAGAATGTTTTAGGGGAAAAAGCAACGAAAAATCAGACAAGACAACGGTAAACTTAGATCACAGGGTTGACAAAATATGATATAATGATTCCATACCCATTAAATGTAATCGAGGAGGATTCAGATGGAAAAGGTTACTGCTGATTCCAGCATTATCGAAACGGTGCAGATGCACCCTGAAATCGTCAACATCTTCATGCAGTATGGTCTGGGCTGCATCGGCTGCATGGCCGCCAACTTCGAGACCATCGGCCAGGGCGCTGCTGCCCACGGCATCGACGTGGAAGCCCTGATCGCCGACATCAACGACTGCATCGCTGAAGTGGAAGGCGACGACAAAAAAGAAGCAAAATAAGGCACAAAAAAGACGCTGTGAAAAATTTCCCACAGCGTCTTTTATTTTGCCAGCATTCGCTGGCTTCCTTTGGCTAGTGACTAGTGACCAGTGACTAGTGACGGGGGCTGTTGCATGCGCAACAGCCTCTTTTTGAGGTCTCGGGTCTCGAGTCGTGAGTCTCGAGCCGTTGGATAGAACCTGTTCCCATGGCCAGGTTCTTTTGAAAGTGTAGAACCAGTATCGTGCTGGATATAGAAACGAATATCTTATCGTTAGCAGATTAGGGTTTGTACATTCAAAAAATTTGCTTGCAAATTTCTCATTCGGCTCGAGACTCGAGACCGAGCCGCTATGCGGCTTATGAGACCGGGGGTGTTGCACGTAACGTGCAACACCCCCCATTTTTTTATTTCCCCGTCCGTCCCCGCTGGGTCAGGGGCACTCCTTGTTTGCACAGAGGGCAGTCTTCGGGTTTGTAGGCTTCCACGTCCAGGCGCAGCAAGGGTTCGGTACGGACGCCGAAATCCACTTTGCCACCGCTCCGGTCTACCAAAAGGCCCACCCCGATGGGTACGCCACCTTCGCTCTTCACCACGTCCAGCACTTCCCGCACGCTGCCGCCGGTGGTGACGATGTCTTCCACGATCAGTACCCGGGTGCCCGGTTCGATGTGGAACCCTCTCTTGAAGGTCATCTTCCCATTCACCCGTTCCGTAAAGAAGAACCGGGTGCCCAGGTTCTTGGCCACTTCATAGGCCAGCAGGATGCCGCCGGTCATAGGGCCCACCACCAGTTCCACGTTGTCATTGACGAACCGGGCAGCGATTTCCTTGCACAGGGCTTCCGTGTACCGGGGCTGCTGCAGCACATTGAATTTTTCCACGTACGTGGGGCTGTGCAGGCCGCTGGTCAGCAGAAAATGACCATGCATCACCGCGTTGGTTTCTTCCAGCATATGCAGTACCGTCGTATCGTTCATGGTTAAAAAGCTCCTTCCATTTCTTCCAGGATCTTCCGTACAGCTTCCTGTTTGTTGTCCGCCTGGGTAATGGGCCGTCCCACCACCAGATGGGTGGATCCGTTGCCGATAGCGGCTGCCGGGGTGGCGATCCGGCTCTGGTCATTAGTGGCCGCCCAGGCCGGGCGCACCCCCGGGGTCACGATGAGGAAATCCTTCCCGCACTGCTTCCGGATCCCCGCGGCTTCCCGGGGAGAGGCCACCACGCCGTCCAGGCCGCTCTCTTTGGTGAGGGCCGCCAGGTCCAGCACCTCTTCCCCGATGGGTTTGGCATAGTTCAGGGGTTTCCACTGGGCTTCATCCATGCTGGTGAGCACGGTGACGGCGATCAGCTTGGGAGCGGGCCGGCCCAGTTCCGCCGCCGCTTCCTGCACCGCCTTCATCCCTTCGGCCATCATCTTGGGACCGCCCACCGCGTGGACGTTCATGATATCCGCCCCCAGCCGGGTCAGGACTGCCAGGCTGTGGGCCACCGTATTGGGGATATCCTGGAGCTTCAGGTCCAGGAACACTTTCTTGTCTTTTTTCTTCAGATAGCGGATGATATCCGGACCTGCCCCGTAGAACAGTTCCATCCCCACCTTATAAAAAGTCACCGCATCCCCCAGTTCCTCCACCAGGGCCTTGGCCCGGTCAAAGGTGGGGAAATCCAGGGCGCAGATCAGTCTGTCTCTTGCATCCATGGCCGTCCTCCTCAGTTCCGTCCCGGCAGGGCCTGTCCCCGGATTTCGTCCAGGGAAGCCGCTCCCGTATCATCCAGATACTGCTGGATCCCCAGGCTGATGGTTTCCGCCAGGCTGGGATCCGTAAAGCTGCAGGTGCCCACAGCCACCGCCGTGGCCCCGGCCAGGATGAATTCCACCGCATCCTGCCAGCAGCTGATGCCCCCCATGCCGATCAGGGGGACTTTCACCGCCTGGACCACCTGGTACACCATGCGCACCGCCACCGGGTGCACCGCCGGGCCCGAAAGCCCTCCCACGATGTTCCCCAGCACCGGCCGCTTTTTCTGGATGTCGATCTTCATTCCCACCAGGGTATTGATGAGGGAAATGGCATCGGTGCCTGCCGCTTCCACCGCCCGGGCGATTTCCGTGATGTCCGTCACATTTGGGGACAGCTTGGTGATCACCGGTTTGTGGGTCCGGGCCTTGGCCGCCTTCACCACTTCTCCTGCCGCGTGGCAGTCGGTGCCGAAGGCCAGGCCCCCCTGGGCCACGTTGGGACAGGAGATGTTCAGCTCGATGGCATCCACCCCGTCCACGTCCAGCATTTCAGCTAAGGTACCGTAGTCTTCCGCGCTGTCCCCGTCGATGTTCACGATCACCGGGGTCGTTGTCACCTTGCGGAGCTGGGGCAGGGTTTCCTTCAGGAAAAACTCCACCCCGGGGTTTTCCAGCCCCACGCAGTTCAGCACCCCCGCCGGGGTCTCCACCACCCGCTGGCCCTTGTTCCCGGGCCGGGGCTTCAGGGTGGTCCCCTTCACCGTAATGGCGCCGATGTGGTCCAGGTTGAGGAAATCGGTGAATTCCAACCCGAAGCCAAAGGTGCCGGAGGCCGTGGTCACCGGCGTCTTCATGGTCACCCCCGCCAGGTCCACCTGCATCCGGGGATCTTCATAGGGCTTCACCATTCCACCACCTCCTGGCTCCAGAACACCGGGCCGTCCTTGCAGATCTTCATCCGCTTGCCGCCCTTGCCCTCGCAGGAGCAGGACAGGCAGGCGCCCAGGCCGCAGCCCATGTATTTTTCCAGGGATACCTGGCAGGGCACCCCGTACTTGTCCACCACTTCCACCACGGCCTTCATCATGGGGCTGGGGCCACACACGTACACGCAGTCATACTGGCCCGTGGCCAAAAGCCCCGGCAGCACAGCGTTCACCGTGCCTTTCACCCCGTAAGAGCCGTCGTCGGTGGTTTCATATTGTTGGGCGGTCTTGTCCTTGAACAGGTCCGCCCAGAACACTTCCGCCTTGGTCCGGCCGCCCACGATCACTTCCATTTTGTGATCCGGGTCCGCCTGGGCCAGGAAATGGAGAGGAGCCAGCCCCATGCCGCCTCCCACCAAAAGGCCCCGTTTGGCCCCCAGGTGGAAACCGTGGCCCAGAGGCCCCACCACGCTGATGGGTTCTCCCGCCTCCATGGTGTCCATGAGCTCCGTGGTTTCCCCCACGATCCGGTACATCAGGGAAAAGGTCCCCGCCGCCCGGTCCGCCCCGGCCACCCCGAAGGGCCGCCGGAGCAGAGGTTCGTGGAGCTTGTTCACCCGCACCGTCACAAACTGACCCGGCTGGGCCGCTGCCGCCACTTCTGGACAGCGGATTTCCATGAGCCGGATATCTGCCGACAGCTTTTCCTGCCGGACTATGGTTCCTTCCATATATACTGCCATGGCTTACTCCGTTTTCAGATCCTGGAGGGCCACCACGCTCACCACATTCCGGCGGCGCATGGCTCCCATGGCCTTGTACAGGGCCCGGGCCGTATCCAGGCTGGTCAGGCAGGGAATGGCGTGTTCCACCGTGGACCGGCGGATCTTGAAGCCGTCCCGGGTGGCATCGGAGCCGTGGGTCAGGGTGTTGATCACCATGCAGATCCGGCCTTCCTTGATGTCATCCAGCAGGTTGGGGGTACCGGCACTGGCCTTTTCCACCCGGCCCACATGGATGCCTTTTTCTTCCAGGAACTTGGCAGTACCGGCGGTAGCCACCAGTTCGTAGCCCAGGTTTTCAAATCCTTCCGCAATGGGCACCACTTCTTCCTTGTCCTGGTCCGCAACGGTGATCAGGATGGCTCCGCTCTTGGGGATGTGGGTGCCGGCGGCGATGCAGGCCTTGTACAGGGCTCTGGGGAACTGGGCGTCGATGCACATCACTTCCCCGGTAGATTTCATTTCCGGCCCCAGGGTGATGTCCACATCGGTCATCTTATTGAAGGAGAAGACCGGCGCCTTCACCGCATAGTAGTCCGGGAACAGCTTCAGGCCCGGTTCCAGGCCCTGGTCCCGGATGGATACGCCCATGGCGCATTTGGTGGCCACATCCACCATGGAGATGCCCGTCACCTTGCTCAGGAAGGGCACCGTCCGGCTGGAACGGGGGTTCACTTCGATTACATACAGCTTGTCATCCCGGACGATGTACTGGATATTGATCATCCCGTGGACTTCCAGGCCCAGGGCCAGTTTGGTGGTGTAGTCGATGATCTGTTCGATCACATGCTCGCTGAGGGTCCGGGGCGGATACACGGCGATGGAGTCCCCGGAGTGGACCCCGGCCCGTTCGATGTGTTCCATGATCCCGGGCATGAGCACATCCTTGCCGTCGCAGATGGCATCCACTTCCACTTCTGTGCCCATCAGGTAGTGATCCACCAGCACCGGGTGTTCCTGGGACGCCTTCACGGCATTGTTCATGTAGTATTTCAGTTCTTCGTCATTGTAGACGATTTCCATGGCCCTGCCGCCCAGTACATAGGAAGGCCGCACCATCACCGGATAGCCCACATCGTTGGCAGCTTTCAGGGCACCGTCGATGTCGAACACCGTATGGCCTTTGGGACGGGGGATCCCCACGCTGGTCAAGAGTTCATCGAACCGTTCCCGGTCTTCCGCCCGGTCGATGCTGTCCACAGAAGACCCCAAGATCTTCACTCCGCAGGCATCCAGAGGCCCCGCCAGGTTGATAGCCGTCTGGCCGCCAAATTGGACGATGACCCCTTCCGGTTTTTCCCGGTCGATCACGTTCAGCACATCTTCCAGGGTCAGAGGTTCGAAATACAGCCGGTCAGCCGTATCGAAGTCGGTGGATACGGTTTCCGGGTTGTTGTTCACGATGATGGTTTCGTAGCCCAGGTCCTTCAGGGCCCAGACAGAATGGACGGAGCAGTAGTCGAATTCCACCCCCTGGCCGATCCGGATGGGGCCGGAGCCCAGCACCAGCACCTTTTTGTTGGGGGTATCTTCCACTTCGTCTTCCACCCCATAAGTGGAGTAGTAGTACGGAGTTTCCGCATCGAATTCCGCCGCGCAGGTATCCACCATCTTGTACACCGGGGTGATCCCCCATTCTTTCCGGATGGCCCGGATCTCCAGCCCGGTCTTCCCCACCAGTTTCCCGATGGTCACATCCGCAAAGCCCCGTTCCTTCACTTCCCGGAGGAATTCCGGTGTCAGTTCTTCGCTCTTCAGGCGGACTTCCAGTTCCACGATGTGGCGGATCTTCCGCAGGAAGAATTCGTCGATCTTGGTGATGGCGTGGGCTTGGTCCACGGTCATCCCTCTCCGGAAGGCTTCCGCGATGGTGAAGAGCCGTTCGTCGTCCACTTTCCGGACCTTTTCAAAGACTTCCTGGTCCGTCAGCTTGTGGAGCTCCGGCATATCCATGTGGGTCAGGCCGATTTCCAGGCAGCGGACGGCTTTCAGCAGGCCGGCTTCGATGTTCCGTTCGATGGCCATCACTTCCCCGGTGGCCTTCATCTGGGTCCCCAGGGTGTGGTCAGCGTTGACGAACTTGTCAAAGGGCCAGCGGGGGATCTTGATGACGCAGTAGTCCAGGGTGGGTTCGAAGCAGGCGGAAGTCTTCTTGGTCACTGCGTTTTCGATTTCGTCCAGGGTGTACCCGGCAGCGATCTTGGCAGCCACTTTGGCGATGGGATAGCCCGTCGCCTTGGAAGCCAGGGCGGAAGACCGGCTGACACGGGGGTTCACTTCGATGACGATGTATTCTTCGCTGTCCGGGTTCAGGGCGTACTGCACGTTGCAGGCCCCTTCCACCCCCAGCTCCCGGACGATGTCGATGGCAGCGGTCCGGAGCATCTGGACTTCCCGGTCCGTCAGGGTCTGGCAGGGTGCCACTACGATGGAGTCCCCGGTATGGACCCCCACCGGATCGATGTTTTCCATGTTGCAGACGGTGATGCAGTTGTCTTCATGGTCCCGGACCACTTCGTATTCGATTTCCTTCCAGCCGGCCACGGACCGTTCGATCAGGGCCTGGCCGATCAGGGAGTACATGAGCCCTTTGGTGGTGATGTCATCCAGTTGGTCCATATTGTGGGCGATGCCGCCTCCGGTGCCACCCAGGGTGTAGGCCGGCCGCACGATCAGCGGGAACCCGACCTTCTTGGCGAATTCCTTGGCCGCATCTACGCTTTCCACGATGGTGCTCTGGGGAATGGGCTGGTGGAGTTTTTCCATGGTCTCCTTGAACAGTTCCCGGTCTTCCGCCTTCATGATGCTGGCGATCTGGGTGCCCAAAAGCTGCACATTGTATTTCTTCAGGATGCCCTTCTTATCCAGTTCGATGGCCAGGTTCAGGCCGATCTGCCCGCCCAGGGTGGCCAAGAGGGAATCCGGCCGTTCCTTGGCGATAATGGCTTCCAGGAATTCCACATCCAGGGGTTCCACATAGACCCGGTCGGCGATGTGCACATCGGTCATGATGGTAGCCGGGTTGGAGTTCACCAGGACCACTTCCAGCCCTTCTTCCTTCAGGGCCCGGCAGGCCTGGGTGCCGGAATAGTCGAATTCAGCTGCCTGCCCGATGATGATCGGGCCGGAACCGATGACCATGACTTTTTTCACATTCTCTTTTTTTGGCATATCAGTGCCCTCCCATCATTTTGATAAACCGGTCGAACAGATAAGCGTTGCCGCTGGGACCGGGGGAAGCTTCTGGATGGTACTGCACTGTGAAAGTAGGATGGTCCAGATAGCGCAGGCCTTCGATGGTATTGTCGTTCAGGGAACGGTTGATCACTTCGATGGGCAGCCCCTTCAGGGAATCTTCGTCCACCATGAACCCGTGGTTCTGGGAGGTAATGCAGATTTTGTGGTCCACCAGATCCCGGACCGGCTGGTTGATGCCCCGGTGGCCGAAGAGCATCTTCTTGGTCTTGGCGCCGTTAGCCAGGGCCATCACCTGATGCCCCATGCAGATGCCGAAGATGGGTTTCTTGCCGATCATCTTCTTGATGTTCTCGATTTCCGGCTTCAGGTCCGCCGGGTCCCCCGGGCCGTTGCTCAGGAAGATCCCGTCCGGATCGATGGCCAGCACCTCTTCCGCCGGAGTTTCCGCCGGGAACACCGTCAGACGGCAGCCTTTTTCCACCAGGCATTCCAGGATGTGCCGCTTCACCCCGTAGTCCATGACGGCTACCGAATATTTGGCGTCTTCCGGTCCCATGGTGTAGACCTTTTGGGTGGTCACCTGGGCCACCTGATCATGTTCTTCCGGGGTAGCCAAAAGGGCCTGGATCTCCTCTTCCGGAGTATCCGCCGGCACCAGCACCCCCTGGAGGGTCCCGTAGGACCGGATCCGCCGGGTGATGGCCCGGGTATCCACACCCGTGAGCACCGGGATATCGTTCTTTTCCAGGAATTCCAGCACCGTGCCTTCATCCCGCCAGCTGGAAGGTTCGTCGCACAGTTCGCTGACGATCAACCCCTTGTAGCAGCATCTGTCACTCTGGCAGAACAGATCGTTGCAGCCGTAGTTCCCGATCAGGGGATAGGTGAAGATGACGATCTGCCCGCAGAAGGAGGGGTCTGTCAACGTTTCCTGGTAGCCGGACATGCCGGTGGTGAACACCACTTCCCCTACGGCTTTATGGGTGCTGTAGAGCATCCCTTCATAGACGCTGCCGTCTTTCAATACCAATTTGCCTTTTACTTTTTGCATACTACACCGTCTTTCATCACAAACCGGCCATCGACCATGGTCGCCACTGCCATGCCTTTGCAGTGCTTTCCGTTAAAGGGAGTCACCTTGCCCCGGGTATAGAACTGCTCGCTGTCCACCGTCCATTCCCGGTCCAGATCCAAGATAGTGATGTCCGCGTTCTTCCCTACTGCCAGGCTGCCGGCATCCAAATTCATGATCCGGGCCGGACTGGTGCTCATCTTATCCACGATTTCATTGATGGAGAATTCTCCCGTATGGTACAGCTCCGTCAGGACCACCCCCACAGAAGTCTCCAGGCCGCAGAACCCGTTGGGGGCATACCGGAATTCCACATCCTTTTCTTCCGGCGCATGAGGGGCGTGGTCCGTGACGATGGCATCGATGGTGCCGTCCTTCAGGCCCTTCCGCAGGGCTTCCACATGGTCCCAGCTCCGCAGGGGCGGGGAAACCCGGGTGGCCGTGCTGTAGCCCATGCAGGCTTCATCCGTCAAGGTCAGGTGGTGGACTGTGGCTTCGCAGGTGATGTTCACGCCCCGTGCCTTGGCCTGCCGGACAATGTCCACTGCCCCTTTGCTAGCGATGTGGGCAATGTGGATGTGGGCCCCGGTGTATTCCGCAATGGCCGCATCCCGGGCCACACAGATGTCTTCTGCAATGGAAGGGATGCCGGGCACCCCCAGCCGGGCGGAGACGGCCCCCTCGTGCATGTACCCTTCATGGTTCATCTCTTCATCGATGTCGTGGCAGATGAGAGGCTTGTCAAAAGCGCTCACATACTGGGCTGCCAGATTCATGATGTAGGCGCTGGATACATAGTGACCGTCGTCGGAAAAGCCCATGGCGCCCCGCTGGGCCATGTCGCCCATCTCTGACAGTTCCTTGCCCTTTTCTCCTTTGGTGATGGCCCCGATCACTTCCACGTGGACGTACCCTTCATTTTTCGCCCGTTCCTGGATGCCGCTCACCACGATGGAGGTATCGATGATGGGTTTGGTGTTGGGCATGCAGGCCACCCGGGTGATGCCCCCGTGGGCTGCCGCCATGGTGCCGGTGACCAAGTCTTCCTTGGCTTCCAGCCCCGGTTCCCGGAGATGGGTATGGAGGTCGATGAAGCCAGGTGCCACCACAAGGCCCGTAGCGTCGAATACCTCATCGGCTGCTGCATCGATATGAGGCGCCGCCTGGGCGATTTTCCCGTCTTCCACCAGGAGGTCCATCACCTGGTCCAGCTGCTGGCTGGGATCTACGATCCGTCCGTTCTTAATTAGCGTTTTCAACTGGCTTTCCTCCCATAATCGTCAAGAATAACAAGGCCATCCGCACGGCGACCCCGTTGGTCACCTGTTCCCGGATCACCGCCTGGTCGCTGTAGCCCGTATCCCAGGAAATTTCCAGACCCCGGTTCATGGGGCCCGGATGCATCACCAGACAGTCCGGTTTGGCCAGTTTCATCCGTTCTTCATTGACCCCGAAGATCCGGGCGTATTCCCGGGGAGAGGGGAACATCCCCTTGTCCTGCCGCTCCAGCTGAATCCGCAGCACATCCACCACGTCCGCTCCTTCGATGGCATCTTCCACCCGCTTGTGTACTTTTACCCCCAGGGCTTCGATGTCGTGGGGGATCAGAGTCATGGGGCCGGCCACGTGGACATCCGCCCCCAGTTTGGTCCAGGCGGCGATGTTGCTCCGGGCCACCCGGCTGTAGAGGATATCCCCGATGATGGCCATTTTCAGGCCCTTGAACTGTTTCCCGTGTTCCAGGATGGTGAACATATCCAGGAGGCCCTGGGTGGGATGGGCATGGGCCCCGTCCCCGGCGTTGATCACCACGGGTGCAGCGATGTCTGCCGCGTATTTGGCCGCCCCTTCCACCGGGTGCCGCATGACGATGGCATCACAGGCCATGGACTGCATGGTCAGGATGGTGTCCTTCAGGCATTCCCCCTTCTTCACACTGGAAGTCCCGGTGCTCAGGTTGATCACGTCGGCGCCCAGGTACTTCCCGGCCAGTTCGAAGGAACTCCGGGTTCGGGTGCTGTTTTCATAGAACAGGTTCACAATGGATTTGCCCCGCAGAGACGGGAGCTTCTTGATGTCCCGTTTCATGACCTTTTTCATCTCTGCTGCCGTTCGCATGATCAGATCGTACTCTTCCACGGACAGGGAGGAAAGATCCAGGATATCCCGTCCGGACAGGCTGACTGCCGCCTTTGTCATGTTGTAGCCTCCTATTGTTACAGTTCGCTGGAATAAGGACCGGGCCAGCGCCCCATCCTGTTTCATAAAAATAAGCCTTCTCGTCCTAAGACAAGAAGGCTTCTAATAAAATGCTTCTGGATAAAAGTCCCTTTCTTAGTCTCACAGGACTAGGTTAAAAGGTCATACTTTTGAAGTTTTTTCTAGTGTAGCACGGGGGGGAGGAAAAGTCAAGGCATCAGGATATGGTAGGCCTTTTGGTACTTCTCCACCCGTTTCCGATCTTTTTCCGTCACTTCCGGCAGCCGGGTCAGGTCCATGTTGTTCCGCAGGTCCGCTTTTTTCACCTCGATGGCATAGGGGTTCCCGCTTGCCTTGATCTGCCGCACATAGTCCAGATAGGGGACCTTTTTGTCGTGGGTCAAAAGAGCCACTGCCTCCGCCACCGTTTTCCCGAACAGCCGTTCCAGGGTCTCCCGGTCCATGGCCGTATCTTCCAGGGTGTCATGGAGCATCCCCACCAGGGCATAGGTTTCTCCCAGAGGAAGCACCTGGTCCGACACGAACTTCACATGATGGATATAATCTTTGCCTGCCCGGTCCTTCTGTCCGGCATGATACTTCTTTGCCACCTCATAAGCCAATGTCAGTTTCTCCATTTTCACCGCTCCTTACTCTCCTTGGGATCTTCCAAGGCATCCACGAACCGCACATCCCAGTCTTCATATTTCACCATCATATCATGGATATGCTGGGCAATCATGATCGACGGCGCCCCTACATTCACAGAGTACATGGTCCGGAACTCCTGGAAATGGAACGGCTCCCCCAAAAGGCCGCTGTAGAACCGATCCAGTACCTGCGGGGTCAACGGCCCCAGGGCTTTGCCCGGGCCTCCTTTTTGAGAAAATTCCCAGGCCTGGCCATTTTCATCGACAAAAAGGTATCCCTTCTGCCCGAACCGCCGGCTCATGGCTGGCCCCAGGCGCTCCAATTCCGGCCGGTACAGCACATTCATATGGACCAGCACCTGGCAGCAGGGCTGCCGTCCGCTCCACACCCCTGCACAGTGGAAATCCACCAGACGCAGCCAGTGCTTCAAAGATTCCAGATCCTTGGGCTCCGCCGAAAGGAACACCCCGCAGCGCTGCCGTCCGAATTGTTCCAATAATGGTTTTTCCATATCCATTCCCCCTTCCGCACTTCCATTGTAACAGAAAAAGTGGGAAAAATGGGGGACAGATCGATGAATGAGGGGTTGTTGCACGTGTGTGATTTTTACACGTGCCCCCCTCTTTCACTCTCTCAGTTCCCGCAAAAGTTCCTGGAGATTCTTCTGCTGGTTCTCTTCGCTGACTTCTTCGGAACAGGGGATCACATTGGCTGCCGGGCGGATCTGGTGTCCTTCCTGCCGGCAGTTGTAGAAGGATTCCAGTTCCTGGTCCCCGTTGGTGAGCCCGTAGAGGATCTCCAGCCCCCGGATGGAAACGGCCACTTCTTCCCCTTCTTCCTCATAGGGCATGGGGCTCAGGGAAAGGAGATACTTGTAGGCCATTTCTGGCATCAGCTCCTGGAGGACCTTTTTCTTATAGCTGTACTTGGCATCCAGGATCAGGTAGGTCTCCCGCCCTCTCCCTCGCCATTTCAGCAGGTAGTCCGGGGTGTAATAATGACCTTCCTCCAGGGCCTTGAAAGCATAGGTGGTGTTCCGGTAAAGATGGATACCCCTTTCGGCATTTTCCGCCTGGTCCGTGATCACCGGCTGGAAATAGAGGGTCAGGATCTCTTCTCCCTTGTGGAAGCGGAACACATTCTGGTAGCCGGAAGGGTCATACAGGTTCCGTGCTCCCTGGCTGTAGCGCTGCCGGCTCCGGCTTTCCAGGATATACCCGGCTCCCTGGAGCTGGCAGATCAGTTTGGCCAAGCAGTACACTTCGAATACAAAGGTGTTTTCATACAGATTCAGCAGCATCTGCTCCCGGGGGAAATGGTGGCAGGTGTTCTGGAGCCACTGGTGGATGCACAGATAAATCCGGTGGTACTGGGGGATCCGGAAAAAAGGTTCCGTAGGCACCGGCAGCTGGAAGACATCCAGCAGGGTCACAGGCAGGATCTGCTGGTAGGAAACGAACATCTCCTGGATCCGTTCTTCCACCGCTTCGCACCGTCCCAGGAAGCCCCGGAGCATCCGGGCGGCATTTTCGTACAGGACCTGGGAAGACAGGATGTAGCCGTTTCCCAAGGTATCCGGCAGTTCCAGCCCTTGGAGCTGGTCCTGGATTTCTTTCCGCCCTTCCCCGATATCGTAGAGCATCCGCTTGAGGAAACTGAGGACCACCTGGTTTTCATAGACATCCCGGCTCATCTTGTCCTGGGTCATCAGGAGCTTTTCGGGCAGGCAGTGCCGGTTCCCCACTGGGATCCCGGCAGGGGCCTCCTTCAGGTATTCCGGATGGCGGACCAGGTACTGGAGGGTATGGGCATTCACCGTCTGGACTTTTTCCGTCCAGTCCACCACTTCAGCGGCTTCCAGGGTATGGCGGCAGTTGGCCTTGAAATAGCCGTAACACTCTTCATACACCTGGAGGATCTCCTCTGCCAAGGTCAGCTGGGAAAGGAAATCCTGGAAATCGCCGCCCCCCTTCACCTGATCGCTTTTCTTTTCCCGGAGCAGGGGCTTTTGGTGGGCATAGATGAATTCCAGCATGGCTTTCAGGTTCTGCTGCTGGAGAGAAGGCTGGATCAGCACCGGCAGCAGGTCGGTATACCAGCGGCTGCCTGTGCCATCTTCCTGCTGGAGGGTGATTTCCAGTTCCACCAGGCCCATATGGTAGGCAAAGATATTGTTGGAGAACAGGACGGTCTTGTGGCGCCGGTCGTACAGACTGTTCAGCGGCTTTCCGTTCAGCGCCACTGCTACGGAAGCACAGTCCCAGCCGGCGGGGAGCGCCAGGTCATAGTGGAGGTTTTCCCGTACCCCGGGATGGCCGGCTGCCGCCAGGACCCGTTCCGCTGAATAGGGACGGGCCTGATCGGTCACTGGCAGCCACAGCCCCGGACCGTTCTGTTCCAGGAGACGGATGGTGTTTTCCATAGCCATCTCAATGGAAGAACTGGAAGAACTTCATCCGCCGGTTCCCCCACTCCAGGATCTGATCCAGCAGGGCAGCACTCTGGACCATCCGGTTGCTGGCACAGTCATCCCGGAACTGGACCAGCCATTTTTCGAATTCTGCCCCGTTGCCGCTGAGTTTGGGCAGGACTTTCTGGGCCACCGCATAGTCCAGGGCGATGATCCCCGGCCGGATATGGTCTTCCGGTTCCATGAGACGGGAAGCCACCCGCCAGTACCGGTGCAGAGCCAGCTCGATCCGCATGCTCAGGTAGATGTTCTGTTCTGCCAGCCGGGCTTTCACCCGGTCGTAAACATTCTGTTCCACACTGGAAAGCTGGCAGCTTTCCCGAGGCGCCACATCGAAGAGGCTCTTCAGCTGCTGCCAGGAGATCTGCTGGATTTCCCCATTGGCCAATCCCCCGTCCACCTTCGGGACGAATTCCGTATGGGGCAGGGTGACGATCCAGGCCCGGTCGATCAGCCGGGGAGAAAGGGTCTCCGTGGTATGGTCGTTGTTGATGGTGGCCAGGAAATGGAGGGTCTCCGGCAGCTGGAACCGATGATTATGGCCCAGGTTGAGGGTGTGTTCCTCATTCCAGTCGTCGCATACATTCATGAAATCCGCCCAGTAGTATTCCATGGGGGAAAGGTTGGCTTCATCCAGGAGGATGTAATAGGGATACTGCCGGATCCCGTGGCGTTTTTCCCAGTCCAGCAGCCGCAGCCCGTCATAGACATCCCGGTTGCTTTCTTCGAAGGCCTTGGTCAGGGGATTGTAATAGCCGATCAAATCCCGTTTGGAAGTCCAGCCCCGCTCCACAGAAACAGGGATGTACCGATTGGTAGTGCTCATGAACTCTTGGGGCCCGATTTTCCGTTCGAACTGGGTCAGCCCCAGTACCTTGCCCAGCAGGTTGCAGAAGGAAGTCTTGCCACTGCCAGGGGAGCCGGAAAACACCGTCAAAAAGCCCTGGGTGGCGCAGATCAAGAGATTCAGGATCAGGTTCCGGCTGTATTGGGGCCGTTCTTTCTGGATAGAGGCGATCAGGTATTCCAGGCATTTCCGGTTGTTGCTGCCGGAAGCAGGGATCCCGTTGATCCGTTCTGCCAGTTCTTCTTCCGTCTGGGGCGGGGCCTGGCGGTTCTGTCGTTCCTGGACCAGGGCCAGGGCTTTCTTGTTCCGGGCAGAGACGCCCTTTGCATTCCCCAGCTCCTGCCAGATATCCGGATACCGTTCCAGGAGGGCGGTGATGAACTCCTGCCCCCACCGTTTGTCCACATTTTCCAAAAGATGCTGGTACAGGAAGTCCCCCACCTGTCCATAGCCTTCCCGGGCCGCCTTATCTCCTTCCAGGATGGCTTCCAGCCGCTGGATCCGCTGTTTCCGGATGGCGGAGGGAAGGTTGCTGAACAGCTGGCCCTGTTCCCGTTCCAGGAAATTTTTCAAGATCTCCGGCTTCACCATGTCGCCGGAATCCACCTGGGCGCTTTTCACCAGGCTCCGGAGCAGGACTTCATCCGGAGCCCTGTCCACCAGCTGGGAAGCCGTGCCCGGCAGCCGATGATAGAAGATCCACTCCGTTTTTTCCTGTCGGCTGGCCCAGGTCCCTTCCGCCGGAGTGAAGACCACGGGCTGCCAAGCTTCCGGCGGGCAGGCGGTGAGCAGGTACTGGTTGGCGGGCACGGCATTTTCCACAAAGAAGCCTACTCGGTTGTTCTTCTGGACTTCGTAGGGACCGGCGATCCAGCCGTCCTGGAGCTGGATCAGGATCTGTTCCCCGGCAAAGAGGTTTTCTTCCTGGAGCCGCAGCACTGTATCTTTGGAGATCGGGTCCAGGAGCCGTTTTTCCGGTACCGCCGTATAGATTCCTTCCTGATAGGGATATTCCAGGAGCCCTTCCTTCAGGGCATCGATGCAGAAGACCCGATAAGCCGTAGAACGGAGGTTCCCCTGGCCGTCTTTGTTTTCCACCAGGGTATCCGGACCGATTTTCAGGAAGATGATGTCATTTTCGTGGAAGTGTTCTTCCATGTATTTCTGGTCGCTGTGGAGACTGTACCACAGGTTGATGTTCTTATACTGTTCTGCTTTGGGGATCAGAGCATCGATTTCCTGGCTGGAAAGGGGCCGGTACTGTCCCTCCTGCCAAAGGCCCATGGGGGTGAAATTGTAGAAGCTGTCCACGATATTGATCCGGCCTACATAGGTGGTGAAGGGCTTTGCTTCCGGGGTTCCCGATCCCTCCGCCGGAACAGCAGCCGGAGCAGCCGGTTCCGCTAGGGCTGCCGGGGCGGGCTGGGGTTCCGGGGCAGAGGGAGCCATGGGGACTTCCGGGGCCGGTGCAGGGACCGGGGTCCCCAGTGCTTCCGGAGCAGAGGGTGCCGGAGCCTCTGCCGGGGCTGCTTCCAGGGCCGGTTCCGGGACAGCTTTCTTCTTTCCCCGGCCATTCCGGGTCCGGACGGCCTTATCCCGGGTCCAGCTGTTCCGGTTCTTCCGGGCAGCGGGCTCTTCCTGGGGTCCTTCTGCAGGGGCTGCCGCTTCCCGGGTCTCTTTGTTTTCCCGTTCTCCTTTGGCTCCCTTGCCGTTTTTGGTCTCTTTGCTCTCTTTGCTTTCTTTGCTCTCTTTGGTTGCTTTGTTTTCCCTGGCTTCCCGGGCCTCTTTTTCCTTCTTCTTCAGCAGGGCTTCTGCCTGGTGCTGCTTCCCTTCCGGATAGGGCATCTCGGCCATGTCCAGCACCATCCACAGGGCATTGGGCCGGAAAGGCTCTTTTTTGTTCTGGCAGATCCGTTCATATTTCAGCAGCAGGTCCGCCATGGCTTCTGGGCTATATTTGCTGATTTTTTTTATGTCCTCCGGATCCTTCCCGACGATCTGCTGCACATTCCGGCACACCTGGCCCAGGAAAATCTGGAAGGTACAGGCCGCAATGTCCCGGTAGATCCGGTCCCCTTCCTTGTACAGTTCGACGGCAAAGGGGACGATCTTTTCCCGGACCCGAGGGGATCGTTTATCCAGTTTTCCCAGCTGGATGATGTATTTCCGATATTTCCGGCTGTTTCCCTTCATGGGCTTCAGCAGTTCCTCCACCGGAGTGGTTTCGAACAGCATCTGCAGATCATGTTCCTGGACCTTGTCCGCAGCGCTGCCATTGAGATCGACAGATAGTGCAGCATCTTGGATTTTCTGTAATTTCTGGGGTTTCATCATGACCTCCAACGCATAAGATATAAGAGTAATTTGACAAATAAAAAGAAAAGCCGACGCCTCTCCCAGCGCGGCTCTTTCTATTATACCCAATTTGGGTCAGTTTTTCCACTTCTCCATGGCGCTCCACACTTCCGGCTCTTCCAATCCCTTCCGCCAATAGGCGCTGCCAGCCAGGCCGTACCGGCTGATCAAGGCGTTCTTCAGGGCCAGGCTCCGGGCGTCTTCCTGCCACACCCGGTGGAGCACCCCCTGTTCCCGGTATTCGAAATAATACTGGGCCTCTTCACTGTGCCAGGCGGGCACCAGATTCTTTTCAGCGATCAGCTTCCGGGCTCCGGGCATGGACAGGGTCCGGGCGCTGACTTTGCCGTTTTCTTCCTTCCAGTCCCGCATATAGAGGGGCATCCCTAGCACCAGTTTTTCTGCCGGCACTTCTTCCAGGGTCTTTCGGATGCCCTGCTCCACCCAGGGCAGGCTGGCTACGGAACCGGCTTTAGGCGACAGCCGATGGTGTTCATCGTAGGCCATGAGCATCACATAGTCCACTTTTCCCGCCAGGGCCTTCCGGTCGTAGCAGCGGGACCAGTTGCCGTTGTTCGAGGGCACCGTCACGTCGATGGAAACCGTATACCCTGCCTGCTGCAGGGGACCGGCGATCTCTCCCACGAAATCCGTCAGCCGGTCGCTGTCTTCCGCCCGGATGTTCTCGAAATCCAAGTTGATGCCATCCAGCTGGTACTGTTTGGCCAGGGACAGGATCCCTTCCGCCGCGTTCTTCCGGCCGGCCGGATTGTCCAGGAGGCCATGGGTCCGTTCCGGGTCGAAGCCGTTGGTGATGAGCGCCCACACTCTGTACCCCTGGGCATGGGCCTGGGGCGTATAGTCCAACGCAGCATTTTTTACGTCGATATTCCCCTCCGCATCCCGGATCACGAACCAGCTGGGGGAAAGCACATTGACCCCTGGCAGTTTCTTTTCTTTGGCCAAGGTGGACGTCTTTTCTCCCGGAGCCTGCCAGTCCCACACCAGCCCCACCGGCCCTTCCACCTTCTGAGGGCGGTAGGGTTCCTGGACCAACGGCCGTTTCTCCTTTTCCGGCCCAGCAGGGCCAGGGGTCCGGGCACAGGCCGTGCCAGTCAAGGCCATCAGGCAAAGGCAGAAAACAGGTATCCATCGCTTATTCACGCACTCTCCTCCTTACTTTTTGGCAAGCGGGCCGGCGTGCAGCCACTCCGGCACTGCAATGGACCGTTTGATGGCCGCCGTCCCCCGCTCTTCACGCTGTACTCTTCCCTCTGCCCTGTCCTTACGGCTTCAGGTTCCCCTTCTCCACATTCCGGTGGATGATGGCCTGGACGGCCTGGCCGATCTTTTCGCTGCCTTCGTGGGTCCGGGCGTTCCGTCTTTCCACCTGCTGCCGATGGACCTGGTGGAGCCGCCAGTCCTTTCCGTCATTGGCATCGTTCAGCAGGATGGGCTGGAAATTGTCCATGGCATGGGCGTACCGGGCTTCCGGGGTATCCCCCCGGTCGAATTCTTCGAATAGGTCCCGGAACTCCCGGGCCTGGTCCTCCGGCAGCAGGCCAAAGATCCGGTCCGCCGCTTTTTCCTCCCGTTCCCGCTGGGTCTTCACCGCCTCCGGATCGTAGGCAAAAGTGTCCCCTGCATCGATCTCCACCACATCGTGGAGGAGGATCATCAAAAGGGTCTTGGCCAGGTCAAAGGGCTCGTTGGCATATTCCTTCAATAGACAGGCCATCACGGCCATATGCCAGGCATGCTCCGCATCATTTTCCTGCCGCCGGTACCCGGTAAGATGGGTCTGGCGCAAAATGGTCTTCTCTTTATCCAGTTCCAGGATGAACTGGAGCTGTTTGGCAAATCGTGGATCATCTGTCATGCTGTTCCAATGCCTCCCGTCCAAATGGTGTCACTAGGTCCATTATAGCATGGAAAAGGGGGTGTTGCACGTTACGTGCAACACCCCCGGTCTCATAAGCCGCATAGCGGCTCGGTCTCGGGTCTCGGGTCTCGAGTCTCGAGCCGAATGAGAAATTTGCAAGCAAATTTTTTGAAGGTACAAACCCTAATCTGCTAACGATAAGATATTCGTTTCTATATCCAGCACGATACTGGTTCTACACCTT
>NZ_JBQOUY010000025.1:0-34083 GCF_052216985.1 Acidaminococcus nyctereutis | reverse complement strand
ATAGTCCTGGAGGAAAATACCGACATAGAAGCATGGGATGCGGTCATCGAAAATAACGATGAATTATTGGAAAAGTATATCGCAGGAGAACCAATCAGCCGGGAAAAACTTGCGCGGGAGGAACAGCAGCGGGTTCAAGACGCCTCCCTGTTCCCAGTCTATCATGGCAGCGCCAAAAATGGCCTTGGCATTCAACCGTTGATGGATGCGGTGACAGGGCTGTTCCAACCGATTGGGGAACAGGGGGGCGCCGCCCTATGCGGCAGCGTTTTCAAGGTTGAGTACACCGATTGCGGCCAGCGGCGTGTCTATCTACGGTTATACAGCGGAACGCTGCGCCTGCGGGATACGGTGGCCCTGGCCGGGAGAGAAAAGCTGAAAATCACAGAGATGCGTATTCCATCCAAAGGGGAAATTGTTCGGACAGACACCGCTTATCAGGGTGAAATTGTTATCCTTCCCAGCGACAGCGTGAGGTTAAACGATGTATTAGGGGACCAAACCCGGCTCCCTCGTAAAAGGTGGCGCGAGGACCCCCTCCCCATGCTGCGGACGACGATTGCGCCGAAAACGGCAGCGCAAAGAGAACGGCTGCTGGACGCTCTTACGCAACTTGCGGATACTGACCCGCTTTTGCGTTGCGAAGTGGATTCCATCACCCATGAGATCATTCTTTCTTTTTTGGGCCGGGTGCAGTTGGAGGTTGTTTCCGCTTTGCTGTCGGAAAAATACAAGCTTGAAACAGTGGTAAAGGAACCCTCCGTCATTTATATGGAGCGGCCGCTCAAAGCAGCCAGCCACACCATCCATATCGAGGTGCCGCCCAACCCGTTTTGGGCATCCATAGGACTGTCTGTTACACCACTCTCGCTTGGCTCCGGTGTACAATACGAGAGCCGGGTTTCGCTGGGATACTTGAACCAGAGTTTTCAAAACGCTGTCAGGGATGGTATCCGTTACGGGCTGGAGCAGGGCTTGTTCGGCTGGAACGTAACGGACTGTAAGATTTGCTTTGAATACGGGCTTTATTACAGTCCGGTCAGCACGCCGGCGGACTTCCGCTCATTGGCCCCGATTGTATTGGAACAGGCATTGAAGGAATCGGGGACGCAGCTGCTGGAACCTTATCTCTCCTTCATCCTCTATGCGCCCCAGGAATACCTTTCCAGGGCTTATCATGATGCACCGAAATACTGTGCCACCATCGAAACGGCCCAGGTAAAAAAGGATGAAGTTGTCTTTACTGGCGAGATTCCCGCCCGCTGTATACAGGCATACCGTACTGATCTGGCCTTTTACACCAACGGGCGGAGCGTATGCCTTACAGAGCTGAAAGGATATCAGGCCGCTGTCGGTCAGCCGGTCATCCAGCCCCGCCGTCCAAACAGCCGCCTGGACAAGGTGCGCCATATGTTTCAGAAGGTAATGTAAAGATACATAATCGTCAAGACGGCAACAATCAGAAGTTATGGAGGGTAACAATGGAATATAGTAAGGAAGATTTAATGGAAGCAAAAAAGCAAATTTGGGGAGTGGGAGAGAACATGGGAACAGAGGAAAGTAAAAAAATCTGGGAGGAGAACGCACAATTTTGGGATAATGCAATGGGTGACGAATCTAATGAATTTCACAGAGAGGTAGTGCGTCCCAAAGTAACGGAACTTCTATCTCCTAATCCTGCGGATTACATTTTGGATATTGCGTGTGGCAATGGAAATTATTCTTCGTATCTTGCACAAAGAGGCGCTTCGGTTGTCGCTTTTGATTACAGCAAAAAAATGATAGAATTGGCTAAAAGACGGCAATCACAATATGCAAAACAAATTGAATTTTGTGTGGCGGATGCGACCGATAGAAAAAGTATATTAGAATTAAAAAGAAATCGAGCCTTTACGAAAGCAGTTTCTAATATGGCAATTATGGATATTACGGATATTGAACCACTTCTTATGGCTGTTTATGAACTGTTGCAGGAAAGCGGAATTTTTGTCTTTGCAACGCAACACCCTTGTTTTGTCACGTTGACTGAAAAATATATGACACCGCACAGTTACTATGATATAGCGATTGAAGGGCAACCGAAAGAGCAGATTTATTATCATCGTTCCATACAAGATATTTTTAACCTTTGTTTTAGAGCTGGATTTGTCATTGATGGATTTTATGAAGAATGTTTTAAAACCAACAAAGAAATTCCTATGGTAATGATAGTAAGGCTTAAGAAGGTAAAACGTGATAGCTTAAAATAAATTCAAGTTTGTCGGGTAAATAGCAAACCCAGCCGAGCCAGTCAACGGTCAAGATGAACGGCGCATATGCGCAGCCGTTGACAGCCCCGCCCGCCTTTGCTGGTAGGCAATCAAGGGGCGACAGCAAGAAGTGCCACCGCCCCGCACTATTATTCAGAAAGGGGAATTTCCATGACCGACCAGATAGCCTATCAAGAATATATCCAGCGCAGGTACAACGCCTTTTGCAAGACTGTTATCCGCTGTGCCGCCTTGGACAAGATTTTGAAGCTTAAACGGCAATGGGAACGGCAAGTTTCCCTTGACTATCTGATGAACGAGAAGTTTGTCCAGTTTGCCGCGTCGGAGCCGGACGAGGAATACCCATTTACCGTCTGCGGTCAGACCGTCCTGCTCTGCAACGCCGCCCTTGCCGACGCGATCTCTGTTTTGCCGGAGCAGACGCGGGAAGAAATCCTGCGCTATTACTTTCTGCGCCAGCCGCAGCGCGTGATCGGCGCGTGTATTGGCCGGTCACGCAGCACAGCGGGGCGGCATATCCAGCTTGCCTTGCAGCGGCTACGCGAAGAAATGGGGGTGAGCCGGTATGAGTAGACTTCTCCCCTATGAAACAATCCTCAAAGCCCGTGAGGGCGACCCAGAAGCCGTGAACGCTGTCCTGCTCCACTACGCCGGATATATCCGCTATTTCTCAAAAGTGAACGGGCAGGTCAACGCCGAGGTGGAGGACTATGTAAAGCAGCGGTTAATTGACTGTCAATTCAAGTTCCGGCTTGACGAACCACCGGACAAGTCATAAAAACTGAATACCAGCCGCCACCGACGCGGCCAGCGAAAGCAGTAAGTCTTGAAAAAGATTTACTGCTTTTTTTGTTGTCCGGCTCCGCTCCCGGCCATTTTGCCCCCTGCCGGTTGTAGTAGTAAGCGAGGAGGGAATTTTTCTGCCCTGGTGTTTGGCATTTGGAGCATTTACCCGTAGTAGAGGGCAAAGAGAAAGGATTTCTCCAACACCGGGTAGAAACCACTGCGTCCGGTGTCATTTTAGCGAAAGCGGGCAGGAATGCCCTTTACAGGATTAGTAGTAGCAGAAAAAGAGAAACAAACTTTTGTGGTTGCAGTTTTCCAAAAAAGTGGCGGACGGAAGTGAGAGAAAGTTTGCAGTCACGGAGAGCAAGTTTCTACCACGGTGCCAAAATCCGCAATTCTGCAGTTTTGCCCCTCGCGGGAAACTTGTTGGGGAGTGCCTTCCCCAAACCCTGCTCATGCGCCCTTACGGGCGAGAAAGGAGGTCACACCATGCGAAAGAAATACAACACGCCCCACCGCAGCCGCGTTGTGAAAACCCGGCTGTCCGAAGATGAGTATGCCGACTTCACAGCGCGGCTTGCGCCCTATGGTATCAGCCAGTCCGAATTTCTCCGGCAGGCGATACGGCGGGCGACCATACGCCCGGTTGTCCATGTGTCGTCGGTCAATGACGAGTTGCTTTCCGCTGTCGGGAAGCTGACAGCCGAGTACGGCAGGATCGGCGGCAACCTCAATCAGATTGCCCGGTATCTGAACGAATACGGCGTACCCTACAACACCCTTTCCGGCGAGGTACGCGCCGCCATATCCGACCTTGCCGTCCTCAAGTATGAAGTCCTCAAGAAAGTAGGTGACGCGGTTGGCAACACTCAAGCATATCAACTCTAAAAACGCCGACTACGGAGCCGCCGAGCAATATCTTCTCTTTGAGCATGACGAGTTTACCATGAAGCCCGTCCTTGATGAAACCGGCAGGCTTATCCCCCGCGAGGACTACCGGCTGTCCACGCTGAACTGCGACGGGGAGGATTTTGCCGTTGCGTGTATGCGGGCCAATCTCCGCTATCAGAAAAACCAGCGGCGGGAAGATGTGAAAAGCCACCACTACATCATCAGCTTTGACCCGCGGGACGGGCCGGACAACGGCCTGACCGTAGACCGGGCGCAGGCGTTGGGGGAACAATTCTGTAAAGAGCATTTTCCCGGCCACCAGGCCCTTGTCTGCACCCACCCGGACGGGCATAACCACAGCGGCAACATTCATGTGCATATCGTCATAAACAGCCTGCGGATTGAGGAAGTGCCGTTCCTGCCCTACATGGACAGGCCGGCCGATACGAAAGTCGGCTGCAAGCACCGATGTACCGACGCTGCCCTGCGCTACTTCAAATCCGAAGTCATGGAGATGTGCCACCGGGAGGGGCTTTATCAAATCGACCTCTTGAACGGCAGCAAGAACCGCGTCACCGACCGGGAGTATTGGGCGCAGAAAAAGGGACAGGCCGCGCTGGACAAGCAGAACGCCCCCATGATTGCCGATAGTATCACGCCCCGGCAGACCAAGTTTGAAACGAACAAGGAGAAGCTGCGGCAGACCCTACGGAAAGCCCTTGCCACCGCCGCCAGCTTTGACGAGTTTTCCTCTCTGTTGCTGCAGGAGGGTGTGACCGTCAAGGAGAGCCGGGGGCGGCTTTCCTACCTCACGCCGGACAGGACAAAGCCAATTACCGCCCGGAAGCTGGGCGACGATTTTGACCGCGCCGCTGTCTTTGCCGTTTTAGAGCAAAACGCCGCCAGAGCAGCCGAAGCGCCAGCCAGATCCCCCGATCCCCCACGCACCATAAAAGACCGCTTGCAGGTTGCCAGAGCCGAGATAGCCGCCCCGAAACAGGACGGAGTGCAGCGGCTTGTGGACATTGAGCAGAAAATGGCCGAGGGCAAAGGCCGGGGCTATGAACGCTGGGCGAAGATACACAATCTGAAGCAGGCCGCCAAAACGCTGTCCGTCTACCAGCAATACGGCTTTACTTCCCCGGAGCAGTTAGAAGCCGCCGTTGACACCGCCTATCAGAAAATGCGCCAGACCAGCGGCGAACTGAAAGCACTGGAAACGAAGCTGCAAGGGAAAAAGAAGTTGCAGCGGCAGGTGTTGGCCTACGCCCAGACCAAGGCCGCCCGCGACGGGCTGCGGGCACAGAAATCCGAGAAAGCCCGCGCCGCATACCGGCAGGCCCATGAGAGCGATTTTATCATAGCCGACGCAGCAGCCCGGTATTTCAAGGCGCATGGCATTACCAAGCTGCCCGCCCGGAAAGCGTTGCAGGCCGAGATCGAGCAGCTTATCTCCGAGAAAGACGGCCTGTATAACACCTATCACGAACAGAAACAGCGGTTCAAGGAGTTGCAGACCGTCAAGCGGAACATCGACCAGATTTTGCGCCGGGACGAGCCGCACCGCAGAAAGGAGCAGAGCCATGAGCGATAACCTGCCCCACATGGACTACCGCCAGCACCGGCGGGCGCGGCGGCTGGTACATGAGTGCTGTAACTACGATGAGGGGAACTGCCTGCTATTGGACGACGGGGAGCCTTGCGTGTGCGTCCAGAGCATTTCCTTTTCCCTCATGTGCCACTGGTTCCGTGTGGCTGTCCTGCCCCTTGACGGGGAGCTGGCCGCAGCCCTCTTGTGCCGGGGAAGCCGGAAACGGTGTGCCGTCTGCGGGGCGGCCTTTGTCCCCAAATCCAACCGGGGAAAATACTGCCCCGACTGCGCCGGGCGCATGAAGAAAATCAAAGCCGCCGAGAGAAAGCGGAAACAAAGGCAGAGATGTCACGCTTTAGAGCCTTTCAAACCCGCATAAATCAAGGCTTTTTTCGTGGGTGTCAAAGGGTACGCGATACATTTATCCTTTTCCCCCGGAAACGGCGTTTTAATGCGTGACAATACGCCAAAATCAACCCGAACACAGGGAGGTGATCCTATCGCTGATTATATCAGGGCAGACACGCGGCTGCCCGCCTATCTGCCGTATCCCCGTTTCCTGCTGAAAATGGAGATTTCACAGACCGCCAAGCTGCTGTATTCGCTGCTGTTAGACCGTTCCACCCTCTCCCAGAAAAACAAGTGGCTGGACGACGAGGGCAGGATTTATATTATCTATCCCATCGCGGAGATAGCAGAAATACTGGATAAAGGCAGCACCACCATCAAGGGGGCGCTTAATGAACTGGACACGGCGGGGCTGTTGGAACGGGAACGGGGCGGCTTCTCCGCACCGAACCGGCTTTATGTCAAAGTACCGCCAGTGCCACAGGTACAGTTTTCAGACCAACTGATGGCCGGAAGTCCGCCCCTCATAGAGCCGGAAAACCGTCCTACTGATGGTCAGAAAACCGACCTTATGATGGTCGGAAAACCGTCCCCTAACCAAACTACTATAAACAACCTTACAGAGAGCCAAACAAAGGGAGTGAGTGGGGGGCCGTCCGCGCCCTATGGCCGATATGGAAATATTTTTCTGTCACAGACCGAATACGACGAGTTGCAGGCAGAGTACCCTGACAGGCTGGAACGGTTCATCGAGGAAATGAGCCGCTACCTTGCCGCCAACGGGAAAAGCTACCAGAACTATGCCGCCGCCCTGCGGATATGGGCGGGGAACGACAAAAAGGAAGCCCCTAAAAAGGGCATACCAGACTACTCATGCAAGGAGGGCGAGAGTTTATGAAGAATGAAATCAACGCGGTTTTGGAGAATATGACGACCACCATCCCGGAGCCGGAGGACTACACCGGCGAGGACGGTTTACTGTACTGCGGCAAGTGCCGCAAGCCGAAAGAAGCCTATTTTGCGCCGGATAAGGCCGCTATCTTCGGGCGCGACCGCCACCCGGCAGAGTGCGACTGCCAGAGAACCGCCCGCGAGGAACGGGAAGCCGCCGAAAAGCGGCGCAGACACCTTGACACCGTGGAAGAACTGAAACGCCGGGGCTTTACCGACCCCACCATGCGGGACTGGACTTTTGAGAACGACAACGGCAGGAACCCGCAGACCGGGCTTGCCCGCCGGTATGTGGAGCATTGGGAAGATATGCGGACAGACAATATCGGCTGCCTGTTCTGGGGCGGCGTAGGCACCGGCAAAAGCTACCTTGCAGGCTGTATCGCAAACGCCCTCATGGAGAAAGAAATCCCCGTCCGCATGACGAACTTTGCTCTTATCCTCAATGACCTTGCCGCCAGCTTTGAGGGGCGCAACGAGTACATTTCCCGCCTTTGTCGTTATCCGCTGCTGATCCTTGACGACTTCGGCATGGAACGCGGGACGGAATACGGGCTGGAACAGGTGTTCAATGTGATTGACAGCCGTTACCGCAGCGGCAAGCCGCTGATCGTCACGACCAACCTTACGCTGGACGACCTGCACAACCCGGAGGACACCGCCCATTCCCGGATTTATGACCGCCTGCTTTCCATGTGCGTCCCGGTACGCTTTACCGGCGACAACTTCCGGCAGGAAACCGCCAAGCGGAAAATGGAGAGCATGAAGAAACTGATTACCGACTGAAAGGAGTATTGCCTATGGCAGATAACAAGCAGCACGACACCCGCACCACCCGCCGCCCTGACTGTGTGACGGAAATCCGCATGGGCAATTCCGTCCTTGTCGTGTCCGGCTATTTCAAGAAAGACACCACAACCACAGCCGCCGACAAAATGGCGCGGGTACTGGAAGCGGAAGCCGCTGCTACACAGGAGCCGACTTATCCGGCGTGAACCGGGGCATGGAAAAGCGGCCATGCCAGGGAGCATGACCGCTGGAACGAAAATCGGAAGTGCTTTAGCAATTCTTAATCTCATTCTCTATAAAATAATTTGCAATTTCAAAGGCTTTTATTCTTCTCTTTGCCAATGTGATTTGTGATTTATAACGCTCGGAATTATCCTTTGATTCAAATGTTTTTACTGTTTCTCTTAGCTTGTGCAGAGTTGAATCAATTTGCCTTTTGGCCGCGGTTAATTCATCTATTGTATACTTCATGTTTTCTCCTTTAACTTCTGATTTTTTTGTTAAATCAGAGTATACCACGGAGTTATGAACTTTTCTACTGCAAATATGGGACGACAACCCATACCATAAAAATCGGAAAATTGAAAAGCTGTAAAGAAGCAAATTTAACGCTTTTGCCGCTGTACAGCCCCCGCCGTTCCGTGGTACAATGAAACCACGGAATAGTGGGGCTGGCTGTCGGAAACGGAGGATTTTATGTTAAGACAAGCCACCCAAAACCTCATTACCGCCCTTTATCCGAGATTGTCCCACGAGGATGAATTGCAAGGCGAGAGTAATTCCATATCGAACCAAAAAAGGATACTCGAAACCTACGCAAAACAGAACGGCTTTACCAATCTGCGCTGGTACACCGACGACGGTTTTTCCGGCGCGAACTTCCAGCGGCCCGGATTTCAAGCCATGCTTGCGGACATTGAAGCCGGGAAAGTGGGTACGGTCATCGTCAAGGACATGAGCCGGTTAGGGCGAAACTACTTGCAGGTAGGGTTTTACACGGAAATGCTGTTCCCTCAAAAGGGTGTGCGTTTTATCGCTGTCAACGATAATGTGGACAGTGCCAGCGAGGGCATGGACAACGATTTTACCCCGCTGCGAAATCTGTTCAATGAATGGCTGGTGAGAGATACGAGCAAGAAAATCAAGGCAGTGAAAAAGTCAAAAGGCATGAGCGGCAAGCCTGTTACCAGCAAGCCGGTTTACGGCTATGTGATGGACGAGGACGAGAATTTTATTATAGACGAGGAAGCCGCCCCGGTGGTGCAGCAGATTTACCAGCTTTGCCTTGCCGGGAACGGCCCGACCAAGATTGCCCGTATGCTGACGGAGCAGCAAATCCCCACGCCGGGGACGCTGGAATATCAGCGGACAGGCAGCACCCGCCGTTATCACCCAGGCTATGAGTGCAAATGGGCGACCAACACCGTCGTTCATATCCTCGAAAACCGAGAGTACACCGGATGTCTGGTGAACTTCAAAACGGAAAAGCCTTCTTATAAGGTCAAGCACAGCATAGAGAACCCCGTCGAGAAGCAGGCCATTTTCGAGAACCACCATGAGCCGATCATCGACAAGGAAACATGGGAACGGGTGCAGGAGTTACGCAAACAGCGCAAACGCCCGAACCGCTACGATGAAGTGGGGCTGTTCTCCGGGATTTTGTTCTGCGCCGACTGCGGCCATGTGCTGTATCAGCAGCGGTATCAGAACAAAGACCGCAAACAGGACTGCTACATCTGCGGCAGCTACAAGAAGCGCACCCGCAACTGTACGGCGCACTTTATCCGCACCGATCTGTTGACCGCTGGTGTCCTGGCAAATCTCCGGCAAGTGACCGAATACGCAGCCAAGCATGAGAGCCGGTTTGTGAAACTACTTGTCCAGCAGAACGAGATCGGCGGCAAGCGAAAGACCGCCGCAGCCATCAAGCAGCTTGAACAGGCGCAGGAACGCATTTCTGAAATCAGCCGCATTATCAAGCGGCTGTATGAGGACAATGTAAACGGCAAAATCAGCGATGAGCGTTTCATGGAACTGTCGGCTGACTACGAAGCCGAGCAAGCGGAGCTGAAAAAGAGAGCCGCCGCCCTGCAAGCCGAACTGGACAAGTCACAGGCAGCTACCGTCAACGCCGAGAAATTTATGGGCATTGTCCGCAAGCACCTTGCCTTTGAAGAACTGACCCCCACTCTCTTGCGGGAAATGATCGAGAAAATTGTGGTGCATGAGTGCAGCTATGATGAGAACGGCACCCGCAGGCAGGACATTGAGATTTATTACAGCTTTGTCGGCAAGATTGACTTGCCCGAATAACCGCCCGACCTATCCGACACAATGGCCAAGTGTCGGATAGGAACGGCAAAATTTTTTGCACTTCTATTGCTTCTTTATCACACATAAGCAAAGGCCCCAGGGACCAAATGGCGGCTTTCCATGGAGCATTTTTATGTAAAAGACGCCCAGGCGGGAGAAGAACGGACGGATATCGAGGCCCTGCCGGTCCTGGACCAGAAGACAGACCAGGCACCGGCCCAGTCGGACCCGGGACTAGGGTACATCTTCGAGCACACCCGGGGGAAGAAATGCCTGGTATTCGTCAATTCCCGGGAAGAGTGTGAGGGAGTCACCACTAGTCTCCGGCAGTACTGTGAACTGAACCATGAGCCGGACCGGTTCCTGATCCACCATGGGAACCTGTCAGCTTCCTACCGAGAGACGGCGGAAGAACTGATGAAGGACGAAAGCCGGAACCTGACTACTGTGACCACTTCCACCCTGGAACTGGGTATCGATATCGGCCGGCTGGAGCGGGCTTTCCAGATCGATGCGCCCTGGACGGTCTCTTCCTTCCTCCAGCGGATGGGGCGTACGGGGCGGCGGGACCTGCCTCCGGAAATGTGGTTCGTGATCCGGGAAGATGAACCAGAGATCCGGGCCATGCTGCCGGCCACAATCCCCTGGAAGCTGCTCCAGGGCATCGCGCTGATCCAGCTGTACCTGGAGGAAAAATGGGTGGAACCGCCCCGGCTGGACCGGCTACCCTACAGTCTTTTGTACCACCAGACCATGAGCGTACTGGCCAGCAATGGGGAGATGTCCCCGGCAGCCCTGGCGGACCGGGTGCTGCGGCTCAGTTATTTCCACCGGATCAGCCAGGAGGATTACAAGGTACTGCTCCGGTATCTCATTGCCGAAGACCATATCCAAAAGACGGAACAGGGGGGGCTCATCGTGGGCCTGGCTGGGGAGCGGGTGATCCGTTCCTTTAAATTCTATGGGGTGTTCCAGGAAAACGAGGAATTCACCGTCCGCTGCGATTCCCAGGAACTGGGCACGGTGGTGGCGCCTCCGCCCCCGGGAGAGAAAATCGCCCTGGCCGGCCATGTGTGGCGGGTACTGGAAGTGGACCGGAAGCGCCACGTAATCTACTGCAAACTGGTAAAAGGGAAGGTGCCGGCTTATTTCGGAGAATGCCCCGGAGATATCCACACCAAAGTGCTGGAACGGATGCGCCGGGTGCTCCAGGAAGACCGGAGCTATCCCTATCTGATGAAAAATGCGGCAGCCCGGCTCCAGCAGGCCCGGTTCACCGCGAAGGCTTCGGGGGCTGCGGAAAAGCCCCTGATCCAGCTGGGAGGCAAGATGTGGTGCCTGCTGCCCTGGCTGGGGAGTTACGGCTTTTTGGCTCTGGAACGGTTCCTGAACCTGAAATGCGCCCAGAAGCTGGGATTGAAGAAATTGGATCCTTTCCGACCCTTTTTTATGCAATTCACCATGGAAGCGGACGAAGAGACTTTTTTTCAGGTGGTGGAAGAAGAAATCGAAAAGGAAATCGATCCTTTGGAGCTGGTCTATCCGCATGAGGTGCCGCTCTTTGATAAATATGATGAATACCTGCCGGAGCAGCTGGTGAAGAAGGGATTCGCCCTAGGGGTGTTGAACCTGGATGATGTGAGGAAACGGGTCCGGGAATGGGCAGGAGACCGGAAGTGATCCCGGCAGGACGGGGTAAGATAAAACAGCAGGATCGCTGCAGCAGAAAGGAAGGGACTATGACAAACACGACGACACAGCCCAAACACCGCGGTATGGATATGCTCCATGGTTCCATTGCCGATAAACTGTTCTTCTTTGCTATGCCCATCGGGCTCATGGGGCTCTTCGAGCAATTGTTCAACAGTGCGGATGTGTTCATCTTGGGGCATTTCGTAGGGAAGAATGCCATGGCGGCGGTAGGGAACAACATGCCGGTGATCGGCCTTTTGGTGACCCTTTTGATCGGGATCTCCCTGGGGGTCAATGTGACCCTTGCTCAGTATCTGGGGGCCGGGAAACAGGAAAAAGTGGAAGAGACGGTCCAGACGGCCATCGTGATGGCCCTGGGCCTGGGGGTGCTGCTTACGGTGGTGGGGGAACTGATTGCCCATCCGGCCCTGATGATCCTAGATGTACCGGCGGATGTCTACGACCTGGCTTCTACCTACCTGCGGATTTTCCTGCTGGGCATGCCTTTTTTGACCCTGTACAACTTCGAAGCGGCCATCTTCCGCAGCTGCGGGGATGGAAAGACCCCCCTCTACAGCCTGGTGGCGGCCAATCTCCTGAACATCACCCTGGATCTCCTGTCTGTGAATGTCCTGGGCTGGGGGCTTACAGGGGTGGTCAGTGCTACGGTGCTGTCTTTTGCGGTCAATTCCGGCATCCTGTTCGTCCTTCTGTGCCGTACGCCTCAGCCCATCCGGCTCCAGCGGCATAAGATGCGCCTCAAGGGGGAAGAGATGGGGAAGATCCTCTATATCGGGCTGCCGGCGGGGATCCAGGGCATGGTCTTCGCCATGAGCAATGTGGTGATCCAATCTTCCATCAACAGCCTGGGGACTGCAGCCATGGCCGCGGCCGCGGCTTCAGTGATCATCGAATTCAATATCTACTGCTTCGTCAACGGTTTCAGCCAGGCCACCACCACCTTCGTCGGGCAGAATTATGGGGCCCGGAGGCTGAGCCGGTGCCTGGCTACTACCAAAGCGGCCTTCTGGGTGGAAGGGCTGTTTCTTTTGTGTATCACGGTCCCCATCCTGCTGTTCGGAAAACACATCATTGGCTTCTTCAACCATGATCCGGAAGTCATCCGTCTGGGGGTGCTGCGCCTTTGGTGGGTGGCGGATATGCTGTATCTCAACGGGGTCATGGATATCCTTTCCGGGGCCCTGCGGGGTTATGGCTATTCCCTGCCGCCGGCCATCGTGGCCCTGGTGGGGATCTGCGGGGTCCGGCTGGTGTGGATCTATACGGTGTTTGCGGCCCATCCTGATTATCTGACTCTGATCCTGGCTTATCCGGTGAGCTGGCTGATCGCCACGGTGGTGCTGGGTGCGGTGTATTTCCAATGTCGGAAGTACATTTTGCGTTCGGCTCTGGCGGGCAAGCTGGGATAGGGGAAGAGGGACTACAAAGCTGAACTGGCGCCTGCGTATCCCGTATAACGAAACGTTTCCTATTATTTCTTAAAGGAGGAGTTATGAATCGCTTATCATGGAAAATTGCATTTGCGTATATCGGTGTCATTGTAGGAGCGGGGTTGTCCAGCGGACAGGATTTGTTGCAGTACTTCCTCTGTTTTGGGAAAACCGGTCTGCTGGGCGTAGTGATCCTGGGTGTTTTGAATGCCTGCTTTGGGAAAATCATGCTTTCCTTTGGCTGTTACTACAGAGCTGACAGCCATGCAGAAGTATTCTCCCAGATTGCCCATCCTGTTATCAACCGGATCCTTGATGGTGTCCTTGTGGCAGGCAGTTTTGTTATGGGGTTCGTGATGGTTGCTGGAGCCGGAGCCAATCTGAACCAGCAATTCGGTCTTCCTCTATGGATCGGGGGGCTGCTGTGTTCCTTTTTGATAGCCGTTGTCTCTTTTCTGGATTTCGATAAGATCACCGGAGTACTGGGCATATTTACTCCGGTGATGATTCTCATGATCCTGCTGGTAGCTGTTTATTCTTTTGTGGGAAAATCCTATGATCTGGATATGCTGGATCAGGCAGCCCGTACCATCCATCCGGCTATTGGAAATGTCTGGCTGTCAGTGGTCAACTATTATGCGCTCTGTGCTATGACAGGGGTATCTATGGCTTTTATCCTGGGAGGATCAGTGGTCTGCATAGGGGTAGCAGCCAAAGGGGGGTCTTTGGGAGGTATGCTGATCGGAATCATCGTACTGGTAGCTGCTGCGTCTCTGTTTGTCAATATCGACCAAATCAAAGAAGCTGATATGCCAATGCTGTCTATCGTGAATCACATCCATCCCTGGCTGGCTACCCTTTATGCGGTCACTGTCTTTGCCCTGATCTTTAATACGGCTTTTTCTCTCTATTATTCCATTGCCCGCAGATTCAGCGGTGGCAGCACCCGAAAGATGCGGATTATGATGGTGGGCATTGTCGGCGCAGGGTATGTATGCAGCTTCTTTGGTTTCAAGAAACTGATCGGGGTCATGTATCCAGTCCTCGGATATATGGGCGTGGTCCTGCTGGCTGTTCTCCTTATTGCTTGGATCCGAGAACACAGCAATATCATTGCGGAGAAGTTCTTCCGGCGCAAAATGATTCATCTTTCCCTTAAGAAGCAGTCTCCCAATCTGGAAATCACCCGGAAGGAAACGGAACTGTTTCGAAAGCTGGGAGAAGCCAGCCCAGCCGATACGGATGAATTAAAGAAGGATATCCATGAAGCCGCGGCGAAAATCTTGGAAAAGGAAGATGATGTCAGGAAATATGTAGAAGAAAATATATCAGTCGATGACGAGATGCTGAAGCAAACCATCAAAGAAAAGCTGCCAGGAGAGAAAAAGCCTTGAAGGATTGTATCCAATCTGCTATACTAAAGGTCGATCGAGGGGGAGCGCCCTGGATCGGTATTCATTTTACAGCGAGGGAGCCCGTGTGCCGGGTTGAGAGGGTACCACAGTACCGACCGTTACGACTGGCTCAGTCCGTCTTTTAGGCGTTGTAGGATGGGTACGGAAAATGGAATCGATTCCACGCCTGAAGGACCGGACTGCCGGCCTATAAAGGAGTGGATTTTTTTATGGAAAGCAAACAGCAAAAAGTCCTGCGCCTGGTGTTCCTGTCCATGATGATCGGACTGGGTGTGGTCATTTCTCCCATCCTGCGGGTGGAGGGCATGTGTCCCATGGCCCATCTGATCAATATCACCTGTTCGGTGATGCTGGGTCCCTGGTATTCTCTCCTGTGTGCCACCCTCATCGGCATCATCCGCATGACGGTGATGGGGATCCCGCCCCTGGCACTGACCGGAGCGGTGTTCGGAGCAGCCCTGTCTGGGATCTTCTACCGGGCCAGCGGGGGTAAGATCATCGCTGCTTGCCTGGGTGAAGTGATCGGTACTGGGATCATCGGGGCCATGGTGTCCTATCCTGTCATGGAGATCCTCATGGGGCGCACTGGCCTTTCCTGGATGTTCTATGTGCCCAGCTTCATCGCCGGCACTCTCATCGGCGGTTCCATTGCCTTCGGGCTGCTCACCATCCTGTCCCGGAACGGGACCTTGTTGGAATTCCAGAGAAAATTGGGAGTGAATATCTATGACCGGGGAAGCCATCAGCAAGCTGCCCAGAACCTTTATGGACATCATGTCCAGGGTGCGGGAAAATGAACCACTGATCCACTGCATGACCCATGCCATCACCATGAATGACAGTGCCAACGCCATCTTGGCCGTGGGCGGGAGCCCTACCATGGCTTCCCATCCCCAGGAAGTGGAAGAAATCACGGAGGCGGCGGATTCCCTGGTGGTGAACCTGGGGAATATCAACGAAGAACGGCTGGAAGCCATGAAGATAGCCGGAGAAAAGGCCCATGAACGGGGCATTCCCATCCTGCTGGATGCGGTGGGAGTGGCCTGCAGTACCCTGCGGCTGGTGTACGCCCAGCAGTTCATCGAGCACAACCGGCCTCAGATCATCAAGGGGAACAGTTCGGAGATCCGGACCCTCTGCGGTCTTTCCGCCCATGCCCATGGGGTGGATGCGGGGGCAGAAGATGCGGTGACGCAGGAAAATTTCGCCGCCGACGGAAAAATCTTTGGCCAGTATGCCCGGCAGCATGGAACAGTGCTGCTGGTCACCGGTCCAGTGGACCTGGTGACGGACGGAATAACGACCTTGGGCATCGCCAATGGGAACCCGCTCTTGGGGCATCTCACAGGGACCGGCTGCATGGCCGGAGCCCTGGCCGGGACCTGGCATGCCTGTGGATCCTCTTTGGCTGCTGCGGCCTTGGGCACAGCGGCCCTGGGCATCGCTGGAGAAGACGCTGCTCAGGACTGTCCGGGCCTGGGGACCTTCCACATCCGGCTGCTGGATGCTCTGTCCAACCTGACCGGAGAAAAGGTGGCCCAGCGGGTGAAGCTGCTGGCTGCTGACTGAATCAGAAAAGGTGGGTGTGAATTTTTTCACACCCACCTTTTCTTGCGTATCAAATGACCCCCGTTCCTTTCATCACCAGCTGGGCGATGATGGCAATTCCCTGCTCCTTAAAGGTCTTCAGGTCTTTGCCGCCGCCGATCCCTGCATAGGCCGGGATGGGGGTACACAGGGGCAGCAGGCTGATTTTGCCGATGGATTTATAAACAAACCCCGAAAACGGGAACAGCCCAGGGGCTGTGATCAGGATGCCGATCAGGGTGATATAAAGGACCACGGGAGCTTTTACGCTGGGAGCGATCCTTTGCATCAGCTTGTGGCACAGCTGGCTGGCGATAATCATGCCCAGCATCAGCAGCAGGCCGGGGGCCGCTTCAAAAGGCGTCACCACTTTAGCCGGATTGTTCATGCGCAGGGTATAGATATAATTGCAGATGGCTGCCAGGACTCCCGTGACGCACCATCCTTTGAGAAGCATAACGAGTCTCGTCATTTTTCCGTCCCTCCCTCCTGATCGTCAATCTGGCCTGCGGCAGCCAGTCCTTGGCTGTCCGTGACCATTTCCACCGTGGGCGTGACTTCTGTATCGATGCCCCGGATGTGGGCACATTTTTTATAGAGCCAATTGGTCATGGGCAGGGTCAGGATGAGGCTCATCAGCATGCCGTCTCCGTTGGTCAGGGCCTGGGAGGTATAGGCATAGGTCTGGATCTGTTCTGCCATCTGGGGGAATTCGACTTCCAGAGCCCCTAAGGAAGCAGACATCATGGAAGCGGATCCGACTCCGCAGGCTGCTCCCAAGGCATAGGGATGGAAAAATCCTGTATGGGCACAGATGGAAGCCATCAGCCCAAAGAACACTGTGCCCAGGACGGTCCCCGTCACATAGCCGCCCATGACGCCGATCTCTTCTTCACTGTCCAAGCCAAACAGCTCCCCGATGATTGCAATGGTGGATTCCCGGGAAGTGGAGAGGGTACACCCTACGGCAGCACGGCCCATTTTAAAGACAAGGACGGCGCAGAGTACATGGATCTTCCAGTCTTTGAAAAATTCTTTCATGGTATCGACTCCCTTTCTTGGCTTTTTTGTCTTACTGGTTCACCCACTTATCGATATATTCCTGCTTCGTCATCGCCGGTTTGAATCCGTACTTGATGGCAAGCCCTTTGATCGCTCCATCTGCCAAAAGATCGATGACCGTCATGATGAGGGCCTTTGCGGCAGTGATATAAGCCAGTTCTTTATCGACGATGTGATAGTCTTTGGTGTGGGCCCTGCCGGCTGCTCCACCCACGTAAGCATGGACCACCGGCATCAGGGCAGCCACATCCGCTGCATCGGTGCTGCCTCCATTGAAGGGAATATGACGGGCCACATGGTCCTTCCCCAGCAGTGCGGTCAGGTTTGCATACATCAAATCCTGCATGGCAGGGCAGGGGTCCATGGGAAGATAGCCGGGGATCTCATCGATCTTCGTTTCGGCTCCTACGGCATAGCCACCGGCTTTGAGTGCCCTATTCACTTTGGCGGAAGCATCTAAGATGGAGTCGATGGAGGCGCCCCGTACATAGGTCTCCAGACGGACATCCGCAGGAACGATGTTCACCGTATCACCGCCTTTGGTGATGATGGGGTGGACCCGGATATGGTCTTCATCCCGGAATGTCTCTCGCTGGGCGTCGATGGCCACCAGCCCGATCTTTGCGGCATTCAGGGCATTGATGCCCTTTTCCGGGGCACCGCCAGCATGGGATGCCTTGCCGATATAACATACTTCCTTGCTGACGAATCCGTTCGAGATCCCGCCTACATTGGCCTTGACGGGTGTTTCCTGTTCTCCTTCGGTGGGAGTGGTATGCTGCATGACCATCATATCGATATCATCCAAGAGGCCTCGGTAGATGAATTCCTGCTTGCCACCGAACATCTTGATCTTGCCTTCCCGGCGGAGCTGATTGCGGTGGCCGATTTCGATGAATTCTTCGGCCGGGACTGCCATCAGTGCTACGTCGCCGCTGAGGGCCCCGGCAATGCGCCCGTCATGCAGCGCATAGGCCACCCCGGACAGAGCGGCAATCATGCAGTGGTGCCCACACATATGGGCGGCACCTGTCTGCGGATCTGCATAGGGACTTTCCGGCAGCCCTAAAGCATCCAATTCGCCTATGACGGCGACTTTCAGTTTATTCTCTTTGCCTTTGACCTGGGCGATGACGCCGGTGATGCACTGCTTGTCTTTGGTGGGGAAGCCCAGCTCTGTAAAGACTTTCTTGATCTTTTCAGCCGTCTTGAATTCTTTCCATCCGGTTTCCGGTTCTGCAAAAATACTGTCTCCCAGTGCCATGATCTGATCATGATGTTCGTCGATGATCTGGCAGGCAAGTGCTTTGAGTTCCTGCTTCTCCATTGTCATCAGCCTCCTTATTATGGGTCGAAGGATATCTTTTTACTTATCAAGTTCAGACCACTTCAGTGCTCTTGTAAAGAATATTTTTCAATAAATCTTTTGCTTTCTATCTTATTATGCGTATACAATAAACATACTAAAACAAAACAAAATAAAACAATAATACTGTAAAAATTAAAATAAATTACAATCATCCGTTTCTGCGGAAGAAACTGCGGATCAGCCTGGATGCTGGAAATCTGAAGCTGGCTGCCCCAGGGACGAGGAATGCACTGGGGAGAAAATCGTGTATATATAAAAAGGAGGACATACCTTGCCGTGGCCTCCTTTTTGTGTTATGATAATAACAAACACGTGTTCATATTCTGAACAAAACAGGAGGCGGGCAAATGGAACAACAGCGGATCTATGCAGCCATCGATTTAAAGTCCTTCTACGCTTCGGTGGAATGTGTGGAACGGGGATTGGACCCTCTGGATACCTGCCTGGTGGTAGCGGACAAGAGCCGGACGGACAAGACCATCTGCCTGGCTGTCTCGCCGGCCCTGAAGGCTTTCGGCATCCCCGGCCGGCCCAGACTCTTTGAAGTGATCAGTCAGGTGGAAGAGCTCAATGCTCTGCGCCGGGCCCTGTGCCCGGGCCGGAAGTCCACCGGTCGTTCGTATCGGTATTCCCAGCTGGAAGCAGACCCTCGGCTGGAACTGGAATATATCACCGCCGTCCCCCATATGAGGCGGTACATGGAAAAAAGCGCCCAGGTAGTGGGAATCTATCTCCAGTATATGGCGCCGGAGGATATCCATGTCTATTCCGTGGACGAGGTCCTCCTGGATCTGACTCCTTATTTGAAAAGTTATAGCTGGAGCGCCCATACCATGGTCCGGAAGATGATCCGCAGCGTGCTCCGGGAGACCGGGATCACGGCTACTGCCGGCATCGGGACCAATCTGTATCTGTGCAAGGTGGCCATGGACATTGTGGCCAAACATATGGAACCGGACCGGGAGGGTGTGCGGATTGCTTCTCTGACGGAGCAGGCGTACCGAGAGAAACTGTGGGACCATTGCCCCTTGACGGACTTTTGGCGCATCGGGCCGGGGATCACCCGGAAGCTCCGGCAGTACGGGATGTATACCATGGGGGCCGTAGCCCGGATGTCCCTCCAGGATCCGGACCTGCTCTACCACCTGTTCGGGGTGAATGCAGAACTACTGATCGACCATGCCTGGGGCTGGGAACCCTGCACCCTCCAGGATATCCGGGCCTATCGACCCCAGAGCAGCAGCCTGGGGTCGGGCCAGGTGCTCCAGCAGCCCTGCGCCAGGGAAAAGGCCCGTCTCATCGTCTGGGAAATGGCGGATCTCCTGGCCCTGGACCTGGTGAAGAAAAAGAGGGTGACGGACCAGCTGGTGCTCACTCTGGGCTATGACCGGTGCAACTTGGAAGATCCGGAACGGCGCCGATCGTACCGGGGAAAAGTGGTCACCGATCATTACGGACGGCTGATCCCTGCCCATGCCCACGGGTCCTGCCGGCTGCTGGAAGGGTATACGGCTTCCGGACAGACCCTCCGGAAGGAGGTCCTGGCACTTTTTGACCGGATCTGCGATCCCCATCTGCTGGTCCGCAAAGTGACCCTGACGGCAGAGCACATCCGGCCGGTCCGTGATCAGTCCATCCTGATCCAGGAGACCAGCCTCTTCGAGGGACCTTCCACTCCGCCCTGCCGGGGACGGGAGGCCGAACTCCAGCAGACCATCCTGCGGATCCAGGAACTGTATGGGAAGAACGCCCTGCTCCGGGGCAGCAACCTGCTCCAGGGAGCCATGACCCAGGAACGGAACCGGCAGGTAGGGGGACATCGGGCATGAAAAGCTACGGGGATATCCTCCATCTGTCCCGTCCGGAAATCCGGTTCCGCCCCCGGATGCAGCGGAAACTGCGGGCTGCCCAGTTCGCCCCCTTTGCCGCCCTCACCGGCTATGAAGAGCTGGTGGCCCAGTCCCTCCGTCAGGCTGAAGTACGGGTCCAGGAAGCAGAAACCGGAGTGGCGGACCCGGAACGGCCGGATGAAATGACGGAAAAAGTGCCGTTGTTGACAGAAGGGGGTTCCCAAACTGGGAATCTCCGTTATAATGGAACAGAGCAAGGAAAATCAATCGGACAAGGAGGAAAAAAGATGGCAGGCAGGAACAATCCAGATTTCAGTTATGAACTGGTGGAGGAACTGGGGGTGCTTTCCACCAGCAAAAGCGGCTGGCAGAAAGAAATCAACCGGGTCTCCTATAATGGGACAAAGCCCAAGTTCGATCTGCGGGAATGGGCCCCAGGCCGGGAAAAGATGGGGAAAGGGATCACCCTCAACGAAGAGGAAGCCAAGGAACTGTGCAAGATTTTGTTCCAGTATTTCAAGAAACAAGCAGAACGGTGAAAAAAGGGGGGTGCTGCGTGGGCAGCATCCTCCTTTGCAATGGTGGTGGGTTAGCCACCGCGATACTTGGAGCCGTCTTCCTTTTTCTTCATTTGCCGAAACGGCTTCCCTGTGGTATCCTCAAGGGAGACATGAAGGGAGGGCTTTTTATGCACATCAATAAGTTTTCCAATCCTTTGCAAAAAGCGGCTGCAGCCGGTCTCTGCCTGGGACTGCTGTGGGGGCTGCCTTTAGGGACAGCCCTGGCCCGGGTGAAGGAACATCGGGCCGAAGCTATCAGTTGCACCGTGAAATATCCGGAAGTCAAGATCAAAAACGCCCAAGCGGAAAAAGCCATCAATCAGGATATTTTCCACTATGTCTCCGATTTCCAAAAAGAATATCGAGCCGGGAAATTCTACCAGGGAGATTTTTCCTACAAGGTCCGGTACGAAGATGACAAGGTGGTATCCCTGACCCTGTCTTCATACCGGTACCACATGGGGGCTGCCCACGGATTCACCTATACCCAGGGGCTGACCTATCGCAAGTCGGATGGGAAGAAACTGCCTCTGTCCCATTTTGTGAAACTGGCACCAGATGACAAGTTCATCATCTTAACCCAGCCCATCCTCAACAGCCGGAATCAACGGGTGTCCCAGCAGCAGACTTTCCTTTCCGACACCATCGGCTGGTCCAATGCGGAAGTGACGGACAACTATTGCCTGGAGAAAGAGGGCAGGGTGGAATTGATCTACCAGCCCTATGACCTGGGCTGCTACGCCCTGGGAACCCTGTACGTGGATCTATCCCCCCAGGTGGTGGATTATCTGAACCGAAAGAACTCGAACGCAAAAGAGCAGGAATGAACGCAGCATGGCAGAAGCCGGAGAAAGGCAAAAAGCCAGAGGAGGGACCCGTATGTTTGGCAGGATCAGCAATTGGTGCAGGAAGATTTGGGAGAGGAACCAGCGTTTCAAGACGGCCTTTCTGGGCAGCTGGGGCATCTGTTTGACTTCCCTTGTGCTCACGGCCACGGGACAGGGAGCCCAGTGGATGCAATGGACCGTGGTCAGCCAGGGTCTCTTGGCCGCCCTGCTGGTGCTGCTTTTTTCTGTGCCCTGGCGGCTGTATAACGAAAAATACGGCCGGATCGAGCCCCGTAGGGAAGCAGCCAATTTCCTGCTTTTCCTCCTGCTCTGGCGAGGGATGGAACAGCTCCCCTCTTTCAACGATTATCTGTTCATAGGCAGCTGCGGCACTGTGGCCCTGTCCGCAGCCCTGACTCTCTTTTTCTGCGATACCCCTCAGGGACGGAAGAGCCTTTTTCCCGCGTTTCTCCTGGTCCTTGGCAAAAGCCTGCTGCTGGGGATGCTGGTCCAGATGCTCCTGGGCATCGTCCTTTCCGGGATCAAGATGCTCTTATATCCCCAGCTTTCCCTGGGATGGCTGTGGCTGTCCTGTGTCCTGTCCCTGACGGCGGCCTGGCAGGTGCTGCTGGCCCAGATCCCCCGGAAAGATGAAGCTCTGGAGCTGCCGGGCTGGTACCCGTCCCTTTGCCGGAACCTCTTGCTGCCGGCGGCGGTGATCCTGGTGGGCATACTCTACGTCTTTCTGGGCAAAAGCCTGCGGGAAGGGGCTTTGCCGGTGGGCATCATGAATCCCTATGGGTCCTGCGCCCTGGCCTTTTACGCCTTGTTCTATTTTTCTTTTCCGGAACAGGAAACACCATGGGTGAAAAAAGTCCTGAAGGGGGGAGCGTTCCTGCTGGTTCCCGTGGTGGCGGCCCAGCTGAGGGGTGTCTGGATCCGGCTGGAAGCCTATGGGATCACTAGTTTTCGGTATCTTTCTCTCTGCTGCACTTTTACAGGGCTTTGTGTCCTGTTCTGGGGCATCACGAAGCGAAATCCCCGGAAATTGTACCTGTTGTGCGGAATCCTCAGCGGGATACTGGCCTTTTCGCCCTTGAACCTGGTGGATCTGCCCGCCTGGGTCCAGGCCCAGCGCCTGGAAGAAACTATCACCCGGAACCACTTGCTCCAAGAGGGGGAACTGGTGAGCGCTAAAGATATCTCTCCAGAAGACGGGGAAAGGATCCGCAGCAGCTACTTGTATCTGGTCCGGTCCGCCAGCCGGTGGCGGTATCCCCTGGTTGAGCAGATCAAGGAATCCTCGTTCCTGGCCACCCTGCCCGTCCCAGAAAAAGAGAAGCGCCGGCCTGCCTCCCGATACTGCCGCTATGAACACCCTCTGAAGAGCCTGCCGGTCAGCGGCTATTCCCGGGTGGTATTCCTGGGGAGAGCCGTCATCCAAAACCATCAGCTGCATTTTTCCGGAGAGGGGAATATCCCATACAGTCTGCCCATAGCTCCGGCCTATCTGCAGCATCTGCGGAAAAAATATCCTTCCGGGGGAAAAGTGGAGGGCAAAGACCTCCAATACCAGCCGGAAGAGGGAAAACTGCTGATTTTCACTCTGCTGGAGGGGACTCGAGAAGGCTATGATCAGAAGGAAAAAGGCGTCATCAGTGCCCAGGGCTACCTGCTGGAACGCCGAAATTTGAAATAATGGAAGGAAAAATACCGATGACCAAACGCCAAGAAGCCATTTTGTGCATGGTGGCAGCCGCACTTTTGTTCTGTCTGACGGAAATCTGCATGAAGAAGATCAACGGAGACCTGAACGGGATCCAGGTGAATGCCACCCGGTATTTCCTGGCCGGTCTCTGCCTCCTGCCCTGGAGCCGGAAACAGCTGGCGGCCCGGCACACCCGGATCACTGTGGCGCAGCAGAAGGCCTGTTTCCTTCTGGGCTTTGTGGGTATCACCATCGTGGGTCCCCTGTACCAGATGGCTGCAGTGGCTCTGGGGGCCAGCCATACGGCGGTAATCTTTTCCAGTACGCCTCTTTTCATCACGGTGCTGGCGGCCCTCCTTTTGGGGACGCCCATCACCCGGAACGAGATCATCGCCTTGGGTCTCCAGGTGCTGGCCATCGGAGTCTTGGTGGATCCCTTCCATATGACCATGGACCCCTTCGGTCTCCTGGGGCTGTTCATCTGTGTCCTGGGCTACAGCCTGTATGCCGTGGGTGGCAAGAAACTGATGCTGACCCTGGGCAGCGTGACAGTGACTGCCTGGACCTTCCTTTGGAGCGGCCTCCAGCTGCTTGCCCTGGCGCTGTGTACCCATATCCCGGCGGCGGCCCGGTTCCTGACGGCCCATGGGCTGGCCCGCTATGCCCGGATCTCCCTTGTGACTGGATACACCTGGGCCAATCTGCCCTGGGTGCTGGTATTGTATCTGGGCGTCACCCTGGTAGCCGTCCTTTGCTGGTTCCATGCCATGGAATATGGCTCCATCACCCTGGGGAGCCTGACCTATTTCATCAAACCGGCCCTGAGCCCGGTGTTCGCCTGGCTGCTGCTGGGGGAGGCTATTACCCTGTCTATGGCAGCGGGCATGGCTCTCATGCTACTGGGAGCCGGGATCGCCCTGAAGAAATGAAATGCTGCCTGGAAAAATCATTGATAAAGAAAGGAAATGTTCTTCTATGAAAGAAATCGACGCTGGACTTTTGCAGGAATTCCGTACCGCCTACGAAAAAGACCGGGAGTCCCAGACCCTGAATGGGGCTCTGGCTAAGACCGATCTGGCCGATCTGTCCTTTGTGCCCATGAAAGCGGCTCTCCACCAGGGTCCCTTTGCGGTGGAAGTGAAGACTCGGGGCATCACCGCCCAACAAAAATCCGGCCGCTGTTGGCTCTTTGCCGCCCTGAACATCCTGCGGGAAATCGTGGCGGAAAGATGCGGGCTGGAAAAATTCGAACTGTCCCAGAACTACCTGAGCTTCTACGACAAACTGGAGAAAGCCAATAACTTCCTGGAAATGGTGATCCAGCAAGCCGGGGAACCGGTAAAAGGCCAGAGCATGCAGTATGTGCTCCGGGGCATGGTGGACGGAGGCTACTGGAGCGAAGCCGCCCATCTGGTGAAAAAATATGGAGTGGTCCCTAAGGCATCTCACCCGGAAACCTACCAGTCGGAACATACGGACCGGTTCCTGGCTGCCATGAACCGGCTGCTGCGGAAGGATGCCCTGGAACTGCGGGAACTGATCCAGGCCGGACAGGACCCCTATCCTCGGAAAAAGGAGATGCTGGCGGAAGTCTATAAGGCGGAGTGCATCGCCTTCGGAGCCCCGGTGGAGACCTTCGATTTCGCCTGGCGGGACAAGGATAAACAGTATCACTGCGACCGGAACCTGACACCCCGGGAATTCTATGAAAAATACGTGGGCCTAGCCCTGGATGCCTATGTGCCGGTGATCAACGAACCCACCCCGGACAAGGAAATGGATAGGCCGGTGGTTTTCCACGGAGTGGAAAACATGGTGGGGAAAGATATGGCCGCCCTGAACCTGTCCCAAGAAGCCCTAGAGGACCTGTGCATCCGTCAGCTCCAGGCCGGGGACCCGGTATGGTTCGCCTGTGATGCAGGGGCCTATGGAGCCCGGAAGGAAGGCATCTGGGATCCGGACAGCGTCCAGGTGGAAAAACTCCTGGGCGGTTTCTCCCTGGAGATGCCCAAGGGGAAACGGCTGGAATACGGAGCCAGTTCCGCTACCCATGCCATGCTCCTCACCGGAGTGGATTTCGATGCTAACGGACGGCCCACCCGGTGGAAAATCGAGAACTCCTGGGGCAAGGAAGTGGGGAAGGACGGCTATTTCATCTGCACCGAAAAATATTTCCGGGAATTCGTCTATGAAGCAGTGATCAGCCGGAGCCATTTCACACCGGAACAGCAGGCCATGCTCCGGAAAGAACCCATCCGGATCAACCCCTGGGATGAAGATGTGTAAGGTTTTCCCTGCCTTCTGTATCACCAACCGCCATCTGAGCCAGCTTCCCTTCGGGGACCAGCTGGAGCGGATCCTGGCAAAACGGCCGGCGGGGGTGATCCTGCGGGAAAAAGACCTGCCCCTGGAAGCTTACCTTTCCCTGGGACGGCAAGTCCTGGCCCGCTGCCGGGCAGCCGGGATTCCCTGCTGGTTCCACAGTTTCCCGGAAGCGGCCTGCCAGCTCCAGCCGGAAGGGCTCCAGCTGCCTATGGTCGCTCTCCGCAGCTTGACGCCGGAGCAGCGCCGGGGGTTCCACGGGAAACTGGGGGCTTCCTGCCACAGCCTGGCAGAAGTGCTGGAAGCGGCCAAACTGGGGGCGGCCTGCTGCACCTTCAGCCACATCTATCCCACCCAATGCAAGCCGGGCCTGCCACCCCAGGGCCTGGAGCAGCTCCGGGAAATCTGTGCCCAGAGCCCCATCCCGGTCTATGCCCTGGGGGGAGTGACCCCGGAGCGGTTCCCGGAACTCCAGGCAGCCGGAGCTGCTGGAGCTATGATGATGAGCTGGTGGATCCGTCCCTGAGAAGACGCGTCCCAAGTAATGATAGATGGAAAAGGAGGCAAGATATGGGCTTTTTTTCAAAGAAAATCACTGTCTACAAAGAAAAGGGCTGCCAAAAAGATTGGCAGCAGGCCAAAGCCGCCTTGAAAGCAGCCGGCATCCCTTTTTCTTCCACTTCTCTGCCCAGTGAGGCGCCTGCCTGCGGCTGCGGGGCCAAATTGGATATCCGGGATTTCGGCCCCCGGGGAAAGATCGACAGGGATCTGTATTATATCGATGTGGAGGAAAGATATCTGGAACAAGCCCTGGCCATCTTGAAAAAAAGAAGCCAGTGATGGACCCTTGACTTCTCCCAGGGGATTTTATAAGATGAAGGGACGAAAAAATGTGAAGGAGTGGGCCTATGAAAAAACAACTGCTGGCCTTGGTTTTTTCCTGCTTCACCCTATGGAGCGGGGGAAACGCCCTGGCTGCCAAACCCACCGAATGGAGTCTCCTGGGAGAAAACCCTTCCGGAGCCTATTATACGGATCTGTCCTCGTTCCGGCAGGATTCCCGGGATCTGTCCCTGACCCAGGCTTCTGCCCGGGCGGTACTGAAAAGCCCTTCTTTTATCCGCTTGCTGGACCATCTGTATGAAAAAGAGCTGAAAGAGTCCGATTCGGCCAAAGAATGCCTCATGACGGTCGAAATCAATGAAAAAGACCATACCTACCGGATCCACCAGATTCAGGTGCTGACCCGGAAAGGGAAGAGCCTGGAAAAGAAAAAGATCAAAGAGGGATTCAGCCCCATTCCCCCCAAGACCTTTGTAGCTGCCTTGGAAAAAGAAATCCAGGCCTGGGGCATGGAAAAGACAAAGGAGCCTGCCAAAAAATGAAAATCCGTGGTTTTGAAAAAATTACTTCCTATAAGAACGTAGAGTTCCCCCTTCCCAGCCGGCAGACCGCCCGGAGCGCCGGGTACGACATCTACCTGCCAGAAACAGTGATTCTCCCGGCCCACAGCCAAAAAATGGTCCCCACCGGAGTGAAGGCCTATATGCAGGACAATGAATACCTGGGCATCCATATCCGCTCCAGCATGGCAGTGAAGCGCCATCTGCGCCTGGTGAACAACGAGGGCATCGTGGATGCAGATTACTACAACAATCCCGACAATGAAGGCCATCTGCTGCTGGCCCTGGCCAATGACGGAGATGCACCTGTGACCCTGGAAAAAGGGGAACGGGTGGCCCAGGGGATCTTTTATACCTATCTGCTGGCCGATGACGACGCCAAAGCTCCCAAACAGGAACGGAGCGGCGGTTTCGGCAGCACCACGAAATGAGGCATTTCATATGACGGAAAACAAATGGAAAAAAATGATCAGTACCGTGGATACCATGGGGGACTGGGGTGGCTACCAGCTCTATGAATGGTTCAAACTGTTCCCGGAACAGCGGGAAACGGCCCTGCGGGAATACATCTATCTGAAGGCCCATCTGATCCGGGGCTGTATGGCAGCTCTCCAGAAAAAGCTGACCCCGGAAGAATGGAATGATTTCTACCTGGCCTTGGGCCGGCAGATGGAAAGCACCCCGGATTACAGCTATGGGGCCACCTATGAAGGGATGATGGAAGCTCTCCACAGCTACGAGGGCCAAGGACTGGCCCAGCAAAAAGCCATCTTCGCCAAGCGGAGCACCATTGACAGCACGGTGTATTCCCAGCAATTTGTAAAAGAATTAACAAATTTCTTCAGCCGGACCCAGGCAGAGCTGCGGAAAAGTCTCCGTGATTGAAAAAATTTCAAAAGGCATTGGAATAAAGGTTGACAAGATAGGCAGAAACTCCTATACTGTAACCATAATTGAACAAAAAGATAGAGGCGCGGAAAACATCAGTAATTCCCGGAGGGACACCGAGGAAGGGAACGAAAGGGGAACCGCCGAAGCAGAGCTGCGGGTGCGCGCTTATGCTGGGATGCAGGTGAACAACCTGCAGACTGTCGCCTTTGGGTGGAGAGCTATCAATGGGAACGGAACCAAGTCCCCTGCGGGAGCAGGAGCGGCTTCTTTTGTTGCAGGTCATTGGGCTCACCTCAATGACCTGCTTTTTTTGTCTCCCAAAGGAAATCAAAGGAGAGATGGAGAAAATGATCAGAGTAATGGTAAACGGTGCCCTGGGCAGAATGGGGCATACCGTGGTGCAGACCATCCTGCAGCAGGAGGATATGGAACTGGTAGGCGCCGTGGATGTATTCGGCAAAGACAAAACCGTGGAAGGCTGTCCGGTAGATACGGACCTGGCCCAGGCCCTGGAAACCCGGAAGCCTGATGTGGTGGTGGATTTCACCCGGCCGGACGTGGTCATGGGGAATCTGCGAACCATCCTGAACGCTGGCGTCAATGCCGTAGTAGGGACCACCGGTTTCACCCAAGAGAACCTGGACGAACTGAAGGGCCTTGCGGAAAAGAATAATGTGGGTGTCCTGGTATGCCCCAACTTCTCCATGGGAGCTGTCCTAATGATGAAGATTGCTGCCGAAGTGGCCAAATACTTCCCCCAGGTAGAAATCATCGAGATGCATCATGACAAAAAACTGGATGCCCCCAGCGGTACGGCCATCCTCACCGCCCAGAAACTAGCGGAAGTCCGGGGTGGCTTCGTCCAGCAGGGGAACCCGGATGAAGAAGAGAAACTGCCCCATGCCAGAGGCAGCGAATATGAAGGGATGCGGATCCACAGCGTGCGGCTGCCTGGATTCGTGGCCAGCCAGGAAATCATCTTCGGCAGCATGGGCGAGACCCTCACCGTGCGCAATGATCCGGTGAGCCGGGAATGCTACATGCCCGGAGTGATGCGGGGCTGCCGGACCATGGTAAAACGCAAAGGCCTGGTATACGGACTGGATCAGATTTTGGACTGACGAGCCGAAAAAAGGAGACGAGGACAATGAAAGAATACAATTTGGCAATTCTGGGTGCTACAGGCGCCGTGGGACAAGAATTCATTAATCTGCTGAACGAACGGGATTTCCCCTTCAAGAACCTGAAGCTGCTGGCTTCTGCTCGCAGTGCTGGCAAGGAACTCACCGTCCGGGGCAAGACCTATAAAGTGGAAGAAGCCAAAGCCGATTCCTTCAATGGAGTGGATGTGGCCCTGTTCGCCGGCGGCAGCATCTCCAAGACCTTCGCTCCTATTGCTGTGAAGGCCGGTGCCGTGGTCATCGACAACTCCAGCACCTACCGGATGGATCCGGATGTGCCCCTGATTGTCCCGGAAGTGAACCCCCAGGATATCACCAAACATCACGGGATCATCGCCAACCCCAACTGCTCCACCATCATCATGGTGATGGCCCTGAAACCCATCTACGACTTGGCCCGGATCAAACGGATCATCGTCTCCACGTATCAGGCAGCTTCCGGCGCCGGCAAAGACGGGCTGGACGAACTGGAAAACCAGATCAAACAAGCCGCCCGGGGCGAAGAAATGACCGCCAAGATCTTCCCCAGCGCCAGTGCAGAAAAGCATTTCCCTCTGGCTCTGAACCTGGTGCCCCAGATCGATATCTTCCTGGATAACCTGTATACCAAAGAAGAAATGAAGATGGTCAACGAAACCAAGAAGATCTTCTCCGATCCGGACCTGCGGGTCACTGCTACCACCGTCCGGGTGCCGGTTTACCGGAGCCACAGTGAATCGGTCAACGTGGAACTGGAACATGATGTGGAGCTGGAAGACATCCGCAAGGCCCTGGCCAACTTCCCTGGCGTGGTGCTCCAGGACGATCCTTCCCAGCAGATCTATCCTATGCCCCTGTACACTTCCGGCAAGAACGATGTGTATGTAGGCCGTCTGAGACGGGACGAATCCGCTGCCAACAGCTTCAATTTCTGGTGCGTAGGGGATCAGATCCGCAAAGGGGCCGCCCTGAACACCCTGCAGATTGCAGAAACCATGGTGAAGAACGGCTGGCTGTAAGAAAGAGAAGAACGACGAGAATTTTGAGGGGAGCCTGAGGTTAATATGAAAATCATTGTACAAAAGTTCGGAGGAACGTCCGTAGCAACGCCCGTATCCCGGGAAAAAGTGGTAGGTAAAGTCCAGGAAGCCATCGATCAGGGGTATGCCCCTATCGTGGTTGTCTCTGCCATGGGCCGGAGAGGGGATCCCTTTGCTACAGATACCATGATCGATATGCTGAAAAGCGTGAATCCCAACCCAGCTCCCCATGAATTGGATCTCTTGATGGCCTGCGGAGAAATCATTTCTTCCACGGTCATGGCTTCCACCCTGCAGGAACACGGCCTGAAAGCCAAAGCCCTTACCGGGGGCCAGTCCGGCATGATCACCGATGAAGAATACGGCAATGCCAAGATCCGCACCGTGGAACCGGACAATCTGCTGGAACTGGTGGAACAGGGGATCATCCCTGTGGTCTGCGGCTTCCAGGGGGTGACGGCTGACCATAAGAACGTGACTACCCTGGGCCGGGGAGGCAGCGATACCTCCGCTGCTGCCTTCGGTGTAGCTGTCCATGCGGACAAAGTGGAAATCTACACGGACGTGGACGGGGTCATGACCGCCGATCCCCGGATCGTGAAAGATGCCCACATCATCAAGCAGATTTCCTATGATGAAATCCGGGAAATGGCCCATCAGGGCGCCAAGGTCATCCATCCCCGGGCGGTGGAGATTGTCATGCGCTACGGCGTCCCCATGGTAGTGAAGAGCACCTTCTCCGAAGCCCCTGGGACCCTGATCAGCAAAGACGATCAGCCTAAGGAAATGGAAGAGACCGATTCCCTGGAACAGAACCATGCCTGTGGGGTGGCCAGCAAAGGAAACATCGCCTTCTTCTCGGTAAACCTGGAAAGTAAGAATGGAGCGGACCTTTTCGATACCCTGGCCAAGAATGGCGTCAGCATCGGTACCATGAGCCTCCAGCCCCATTCCCTGATGTTCGCTGTCTACAGTGCCGCTACGGCGGATGCGGAAAAAGTCCTGCAGGCAGAACACTGCGTGTACACCAAAGTGGAAAACTGTGCCAAGGTCACCGTGGTGGGTTCCCATATGGGCGGTGTCCCTGGCATCATGGCCCGTTTCATTAATGCCTTGGCGAAAGCCGGCATCGAGATCCTGCAAACAACAGATTCTGACAACCTGATTTCCGCCATCGTACGGGAAGAACAGGTAAAAGAAGCAGTCAATGCCCTGCACGCTGCTTTCCAATCGTAAAAAGGTGGTTAGCATGAACAAGAAACCTTATTTCGGAAGACTCATTACAGCCATGGTGACCTTCTTCCATGAAGACGGATCCCTGAATGCGGACGGGACGGCAGAATTCGCCTCCTGGCTGCTGGATCACGGCTCCGACGCCATCCTGGTCAGCGGGACCAGCGGCGAAGCCCCCACCATGACCTACGCAGAAAAAGAAGAACTCTTCACAAAAGTCATCGCCAAAGTCAATGGCAGAGGTCCGGTAATCGTTGGCACCGGATCCAACAATACGGCCGATGTGCTGGAAATGAACAAGCTGGCCGAAAAAGTGGGCGCCGACGGTGTCCTGGTGGTAGGGCCCTATTACAACAAACCTTCTCAGGAAGGGTATTACCGCCACTATAAGACCATCGCCGAAAACACTCGCCTGCCCATCGTGATCTACAACGTGCCGGGGCGGACTGGCAGCAACATCCAGCCGGCTACCATCGCCCGGCTGGCCCGGGACTGCAAGAACATCGTGGCCATCAAGGAAGCAGCCGGCAATGTGGCCCAGACCGCAGAGCTGTACCGCCTGGTGCCGGAGGACTTCTCCATCTACAGTGGCGACGACGGCCTGATCCTGCCCTTTATGAGTGTAGGCGCTGTGGGGCTGATCTCCGTGCTCAGCAATGTGAACGGCCAGATCCTCCAGGACCTGATGCAGAGCTACGAACGGGGCGAAGTCCAAAAAGCCCGGGACCTGAACAAGGTGATGGTGCCCCAGGCTCGGAGCATGTTCCTGGTGAGCAACCCCATCCCCATCAAGGAAGCCGTCACCCGGATGACTCCCTTCAACGCCGGCCCCTATCGGCTACCCCTGTGTCCCATGACCGATGAAGAAAGAGAAAAAGTGACCCGCGTCTGGAAAGAAAGCGGACTGCTGGAGTAAGAGCGGCTCATGTCAGACGTCAGTTTTGTTCGGCTAAGCAGCCCCCCTTTTCACACCTTGTTTCTCCTTCCCATTGACGATTCAACTTTTTCGGTGCTATAATATTATATACACATCAAACCCGGGGATGTACCGGTTTCGACGGGGGTAGATGGTGTGCGATAAGCGAGCTGGGATTCCGCCAACCCCATTAAACGGTGGAAACGCGTTATAAACGCAGACGATTCTTACGCTTTAGCAGCTTAAATTGCTAACGTCTTTCCTCTTCATTCCTGCTGAAGAAGAATAGACGACACTTGCAGGATACTTGTCTTCCAATTCTCGGAGGAGGGCAGGGAAACCCATCGAGATAGCATGTTCCTTGGCCCGTCTGCAGGCAAAGGGGCTGCGAAATAAAATATGCAGTCTGCGCTCGGAGAAGTTCGCATAGCAATGCTTTCGGACAGGGGTTCGACTCCCCTCATCTCCACCAGCCTTGAACATATGTTCGTGTGGAGACACGGTGGAAGGGGCTGATCAACGTGAGAGAACGATTCACGTTGATCAGCCCCTTTTTGTCATGCTTGAGCATTTTTGACGGCGTTGGATATGCAGGCATCTTTCCTCAAGGGTGGGATGCCTTTCTTTTTGTGTCGTATTTTTCCAGGCTTTTCCTTCCGTAGTCATAAAAGCACTGGCTCAAAGCCCGACAGGCTTTGGAAACGTAATGATGGGGATAGACGAGGGTCAGATCTACATACAGTCCGGCCGGTTTCAGAGCCAGATAGACTAGATCCGGATAATAGGCTTTCGTAGAGGTAAAGGAAAAACCGATCCCCAATCCGCTGCGGATTAGGGAAAATGCCATCAAAGGCGTGGAACTGGTATGATGGGAATGAGGACGGATCCCATATTTGGCAAAAAGGCTCCCAGCCAAGTTCCCCAAGACGGTATTGGTCCGTTGCATAATCACGGGATATTTGACGATTTCGTTGATGTCGATGGAAAGTCGGTCGGTAACAGGATCCGTAAAGGCTCTTTCCAGGATGGGATGATTGGGGAGAGTCACCAGACTGATCTCGTCCCGGATACAGGGTTCGGGAGCAGGGCCTTTGATAACCTGATAGGGGATGGTCACAAGGGCCAGATCCAATACGCCATCGATGATTTTCTGCTCCAGATCGATGGTATTGGCTTCTGAAATAGTGACGGTGATCCCAGGATACTGCTGATGGAAGCTTTTCAGCACGTGGGGCAGGATATAGGTCCCTCTGAACGTACTGATGCCCAGGCGGATTTCCCCGGTCCGCAGGTTTTCCAGATCCGAGATTTCATTTTGGGCTAGTTGGAATTCCTGGATCATCCGCTTGGCATGGTCGATCAGGACCTGGCCAGAAGGGGTAGGGGAAATGCCTCGAGAGCTGCGGGCAAACAGCTTTGTGTGCAGCTCTGTTTCCATCTGCTTGATAAAGGTGCTCAAGGTCGATTGGGTGATGTACAGTTTTTCCGCTGCGTGGGAGATATTCTTTTCCTCAGCCAGCATCACCAGATATTTCAGGTTCTTTGTCAAATGTTGGGGTAAGCTCCAATTCATCTACCACACACGGACGTGAGCGATTTTTGCTCATGTCTGTTTTTATTTTAATTTCACCATCGAAAGCAGTAAAATCCGAGAACGG